>NZ_CP103300.1:2615000-2847500 GCF_025562755.1 Endozoicomonas euniceicola | reverse complement strand
CTGCAACAAGGAAGCACCGATCAAAATGACTTCTTTTTAAAGCTCACTATGGGGACTGGAATGTATTTTCGTCTGGTCAAATTCCCAGGCAACTGAATGGAATTGTGAAAGTGGGCTTTTATACATTTTACTCAGCACATGGCCTGCAAAGCAGAGTACTCCGAATTTGTTCGGATAGATTACACCGGCTGACTTTAATCTTTTGAGCTGCTGATTGCCAAGTTCACTACCACAATAAAACTCTGAAGTTTCTGAGTCTCTGAAAAAGCCTCCTATATCCAACAACAATACTTTTCCTGTTTCCGCTGTCTTTTCGTTTTGTTTATTTACCCAATCTTTTAAAATTTCATTGGCTTTATCTATAGTACTTTCAGATACCTTGTATTTTTCTTGTTTCAGACTTTTATTGCCTGCTAATTTGGGTGCATCCATTGTTGTCACAGGCAAACTGGAAATAACATAATTCTGGTTAGATTCTTCCATTGCACGAAGGACTTCCCGTAATCGTTCGAGTCTGATTTTTTCCTCATCACCTGCGTTTTGAACCTTGGCATAAACCGGCCAAAACAACATATCGATACCTATAATCAACTTTGGGTTGCCTCTGGCAGCCTCTGATACCTGCTCTTTTATTCTCTCTACAGGGTTTTCAGATATTTTGATAAGACCATCAAAAAAATAAAAAGGATTTCCGGATTTTGCTTCAGGGCTGTAATTCGACAAACTCACGGTGCCGTTACGCAATTGGTCGAACTGTTCGGTGATTGGGGCAAACGCAAGTATGAGTCTAGAATTCTTGTCAGTATCAAAGATATACCCTGCCGTAAAGCCGGCACCGACAAAAGCAACCGACTCTCCGGTGTCGTTTGCCAATACAGTTTGGGACAAAAACAAGCTCAGGAGGCAAACAGTTTGCACAGACTGCCTAAGACATTTAGAGGCTGCTGTTAACTTTTTTCGCATTAAAATCACCTTTCAATTATTCGTTCTTGTCAACATTGGACAAATGGAAGGCTCTTAAGTTCACTGATAACGACTGGACAACCCGTTTTCCCTGAGAACGAAGCTGCATTCTTGCTTACTCAGTCTCCCCTCTTTTTTGATACGGTTGATCAAGCAGTCTCTCTATCGGATTCATGCACTAGTCGCTGCCGCGATGCGTGAGACAGCACAAAAAACACTATAATTCATCGTGTATTTCCCGATATCAGTGATTTCCAGAAACAGGCTTATGATTTGAACTGGTGACATGAATGGCAGAAAAAGAGGTTCTGGCATGCCAATTTTTATATGTTCAGAATGTGGCGACGAGTTTCCGAGCCACGCGAGTCTCAAAAGGCACGTGCGAACCCATACCGGCGAAAAGTTATGCATCTGTGATGTCTGTGGACAAGCTTTTGCCGAGTCGTATAATTTAACCGCACACATGCGAACCCATACCGGCGTAAAGCCATATAAATGTGATCTCTGTGAAAAAAGTTTTACCGAAACGTCTAGCTTAACCAGACACATGCGAACCCATACAGGTGTAAAGCCATATAGATGTGATGTCTGTGGAGAAAAATTTAAACAGACAACGCATCTCAGGAGACACGCGCGAACCCATACCGGCGAAAAGTTTCGTTGCTCAGTCTGTGGAGCTGCTTATACACGAAAATATGGGCTCAAAAAGCACATCAGAGAGCGTCACTCAGCCCCGGATACGCCTGATATAACCGTATCCATTCAAGAGCCCGCCGGAATAGTCACAACAACACAATCCCTTAACTCTGACCCAAACTCCGACGTAGAAACCAGCGTAAGCTATATCAGGCCACTTAATAATGAAAGCCCACCGGTTCGAGTGGTTACTAATTCAACTGCGTTAATAGAGACAATCATGGTCACACAACGTGATGGAAAATTTATTGTAACTACTGAGCCCCGGACAGAGACTGATCCCAGTAATCCTTCATCGCAATAAGGGAAGTGGCAGAGAAAAACACCCCATCGTCACCCTGCGAGATAGGGGACACACTAAAACTCTATAAAGACTTCTCTTCAGAGTTTCATTACGAACGATAAAAAAGCCCCGGAAATTCAGGGCTTTCATTGATTATGAATAAGCTATCGCTTTGAAGGAGAATTAGTAGGCTATTTACCCAGTTTCTTGCGGATGGCCTGCAGCGTCCGCAACTGTGCCGCGGCTTCAGCCAGCTGAGTTGCTGCACGGGAGTAATCGAATTCACCGCTCTGATTGGTCAATTCTTGTTCAGCCAGCTTCTTGGCTTCTGCCGCTGCCGCTTCATCCATATCGTCTGCACGCAAAGCCGTATCAGCCAGAACCTTTACCTGAGAAGGCTGTACTTCCAGAAATCCACCGGAAATATAAAACACTTCTTCCTCTCCACCTTCTGCAATAAGGCGTATCGGGCCAGGGCTTAACTCTGTTAACAGTGGAGTATGGCCGGGAGCTATCCCCAAATCCCCGAGAGAACCCGTGGCAACAACCATTTCAACCTGCCCGGAGAAAATCTCCTCCTCGGCACTAACGATGTCACAGTGAACTGTGCTCGCCATATTTTGTTACCTCACTTAATGTTTATCTTCCTTCTTCTATATATAGAAGAAGGAAGATAAATACGGGCTTTACATGGACTTGGCTTTTTCAACCGCTTCTTCAATGGAACCTACCATGTAGAAAGCTTGCTCTGGCAGATTGTCGTATTCACCATCCAGAATTCCCTTGAAGGCTCTGATGGTATCTTTCAGTGATACATATTTACCGGGCGACCCGGTAAATACCTCTGCTACGAAGAATGGCTGAGACAGGAAACGTTCGATCTTACGAGCCCTGGAAACGGTCAGTTTGTCTTCTTCAGACAGTTCATCCATACCCAGAATCGCGATGATGTCTTTCAGTTCCTTGTAGCGTTGTAGAACGGTTTGTACGCCACGGGCCACTTCGTAATGTTCCTGACCAATCACCAGAGGGTCTAACTGACGGGAAGTGGAATCCAGTGGGTCAATCGCCGGATAAATACCCTTGGAAGCGATATCACGGCTCAGTACCACCGTTGCATCAAGGTGCGAGAAAGTGGTGGCCGGAGAAGGGTCAGTCAAGTCATCCGCCGGGACATACACAGCTTGAATGGAAGTGATGGAACCCGTTTTTGTTGAAGTAATCCGTTCCTGCAGAACACCCATCTCTTCAGCCAGAGTAGGCTGGTAACCTACAGCCGATGGCATACGACCCAGCAATGCGGATACTTCAGTACCCGCCAGGGTGTAGCGATAGATGTTGTCGATAAACAACAGCACGTCCCGACCTTCATCACGGAACTTTTCAGCCATGGTCAGACCCGTCAATGCGACACGAAGACGGTTACCGGGTGGTTCATTCATCTGACCGTAAACCAGCGATACTTTATCGATAACGTTGGAGTCGGTCATTTCATGATAGAAGTCATTACCTTCACGAGTCCGCTCACCCACACCGGCAAACACTGAGAAACCAGAGTGCTCAATCGCGATGTTCCGGATCAGCTCCATCATGTTTACGGTTTTACCCACACCGGCACCACCGAACAGACCGACCTTACCACCTTTGGCAAACGGGCAAACCAGATCGATAACCTTGATGCCTGTTTCCAGTAGTTCGTTAGACGCAGACTGATCTGCGTAACTGGGCGCTTTACGGTGAATAGAGGCTCGCTCCTGCTCACCAATAGGCCCTTTTTCATCAATAGGGTTTCCCAGAACGTCCATAATGCGCCCCAGGGTTTCCTGACCAACGGGTACCTGAATCGGTGCGCCGGTATTATTAACAGCCAGTCCGCGGGAAACCCCTTCTGTGGAACCCATGGCAATGGAGCGCACAATGCCGTCGCCCAGCTGCTGCTGAACTTCCAGAACTAGACCTTTGTCGTCTACTGTTAAAGCATCATACACTTTGGGAACACTTTCCCTTGAAAATTCGACGTCAATGACGGCGCCGATTATTTGTACGATACGACCGCTACTCATAACCTACCCTCTACCTTTTTCTTTTTTACAGCCGTGCACTACAAAGCTGCAGCGCTTTAAACGGCTGCGGCGCCGCTTACGATTTCTGACAATTCCTGCGTGATTGCCGCCTGACGAGCCTTGTTGTAAACCAGTTGCAAATCGTCAATCAGGTTTCCGGCGTTATCAGTTGCACTCTTCATGGCGACCATTCGAGCCGCCTGTTCACAGGCATTATTTTCTACCACAGCCTGAAAGACCTGGGATTCGATATAACGCACTAACAACCCATCCAGCAGCTTTTTAGCATCGGGTTCATAGATGTAATCCCAAGGCTTACTCAGTGAATCATCGTCGTCTGCTACCAGAGGCAACAACTGCAATGACGTTGGTGTTTGCGCCATAGTATTCACAAACTCATTATGCACTACGAACAGGCGATCAATCGCCCCCTCATCGTAACTGTCGAGCATCACTTTCAGACCACCGATCAAGTCGCCAATGCTGGGTGAGTCGCCAATATGAGTGATAGCCGCAATAACATTGCCACCGTAGTTACGGAAGAATGAAACAGCCTTACTGCCGATCAGGCAAAGGTCAATCTCAACGCCTTTATCCTTCCAGCCACTCATTTCAGAAACGGCTTTCTTGAACAGGTTGATGTTAAGACCACCACACAAACCACGGTCTGTTGAAACGATAATGAAGCCAACTCGCTTCACTTCCCGCTCAAACATATAAGTGTGCTTGTATTCGGCATTAGCATGAGCAACATGCCCGACAACCTGACGGATACGTTCCGCATAGGGACGACTGATTTCACGCCGCTCCTGGGCTTTACGCATTTTACTCGCTGCCACCATTTCCATGGCGCTGGTGATCTTCTGCGTACTTTTAATGGACGATATTTGCGTCCTAATCTCTTTTGCGCCTGCCATTTTCAGTCCTCACCAGCCACCGTTACCGGAAGCTGGCTTTGATACACCGATGTTTACCAGGTCTGGGTGGCCTTGAACTTTTCAATGGCTTCCTTGATACCTGCCTGAATGTCGTCGTTGTAGTCCCCGGTTTCATTGACCCTGGAGATCAACTCACTGCATTCAGCCCTGACAAAACTGAGCAGAGCCGCTTCGAAATCACCGATCTTGTTCAGAGCAACATCTTCCAGATAGCCATGTTCTGCCGCATAAATAACAAGAGCCATTTCCGCCACTGACAACGGCTCATACTGTTTTTGTTTCATCAGCTCAGTGACACGCTGACCGTGTTCAAGCTGTTTGCGTGTCGCTTCATCAAGGTCGGACGCGAACTGGGCAAATGCCTGAAGCTCTCGATACTGAGCCAGCGCAAGACGAATACCACCGCCCAGTTTCTTGATGATCTTGGTTTGTGCCGCACCACCTACCCTGGATACTGACACACCAGCGTTCATCGCCGGACGAATACCTGCGTTGAACAGATCCGTTTCAAGGAAAATCTGACCGTCGGTAATAGAAATGACATTGGTAGGTACAAAGGCCGATACGTCCCCCGCCTGGGTTTCAATGATGGGCAGAGCCGTTAATGAACCAGTCTGGCCTTTCACCTCGCCATCGGTCACTTTCTCTACGTAGTCGGCATTCACACGGGCGGCGCGTTCCAGCAAACGGGAGTGGAGATAAAAAACATCACCGGGATAAGCTTCACGACCGGGAGGACGACGCAGCAACAGGGAAATCTGCCGGTATGCCCAGGCCTGCTTGGTTAAGTCATCATAAACAATCAGGGCATCTTCACCACGATCACGGAAGTACTCACCCATGGAACAACCACCAAAGGGAGCAAGGAACTGCATAGCCGCTGGATCAGCAGCACCAGCAGCCACAACAATGGTGTGCTCCATCGCGCCGTGTTCTTCAAGCTTGCGCACTACGTTGGCAATGGTGGATTGCTTCTGGCCGATGGCTACGTAGACACACTTGATGCCTGTACCTTTCTGATTGATGATGGCATCGACAGCCAGAGCGGTTTTACCGGTTTGGCGATCACCGATAACCAACTCGCGCTGACCCCGGCCAATCGGTACCATTGAGTCAACGGACTTGTAGCCGGTCTGCACAGGCTCATCCACTGACTGACGGGCAATAACCCCCGGCGCAACCTTTTCAATGGGTGCAGTTGTCAGTGACGAAGAATCAGAGGCTTGCAGAGGTCCTTTGCCGTCAACCGGACTACCCAATGCATCCACCACACGGCCGAGCAGCTCTTTGCCCACCGGGACTTCGAGAATTCGACCTGTACACTGGACACTCTGACCTTCTGCCAGATGACCATAGTCGCCTAAAACAACAGCACCTACGGAGTCCTGTTCCAGGTTGAGGGCCATGCCGTATACGCCACCGGAGAATTTGATCATCTCCCCGTACATAACGTCGGCCAGACCATGGATTCGAACGATACCGTCGGTCACGCTGACAATGGTACCCTCGTTTTGTGCTTCACTGGACACATCAAGTTGCGCAATGCGGCTTTTGATGATGTCACTGACCTCGGAAGGATTCAGTTGCATAGCTTACCTGCCAAATTTGTAGCTATTGAAAGACAGCCCTGAGCTAATAAACAGCCTTGAGCTGAAAAATAGCCAAAAAAATAACTATGAAATCATTGCATCAGCCAACTTGGACAAGCGGGCACGAACACTGCCATCGATCACAAGATCGCCAGCTTTTACAATCACCCCCCCCACCAGTTCGCTGTCTATTTGGATTTGCATCCGGACACTTTGCCCCAGACGCTGCTTTACTTTCTTAGCGATCTTCTCTTCCTGAGATTCCGTAAGAGGGAACGCTGAAGTAACGATTACATCCTGATAACTCTGATCTTGTGATTTCATCTGCTCAAACAGCGCATCAATATGCGGCAGCAGTGAAATGCGTTTTTTATTGGTAAGAATCCTGATGTAATTTTCGACTTCAACCGTAAGACTGCCCTCACACAACTGGATAAAAGCCTCTGCCTTCATGTCACCGTTTGTCGACGGATCGTTCAACATCCGGTCAACAGCCTCATGCCTGGATACACTGGCACACAGTGTCAGCATCCGGGACCACTCATCCAGCTGGCCAAGTTCCCTGGCCAGCTGGAATGCGGCCTTAGCGTAGGGACGGGCACATGTGGTCAATTCCATGGTTAACCCTCTTTATAATTCCGCCACCAGATCATCAACCAGACGGCTGTTGGCAGACTCATCCAGGTTTTTACCAAGAATCCGTTCGGCTCCGGTAACGGCAAGAACAGCCACCTGAGCACGCAAAGCTTCACGAGCCCGGTTGAGTTCCTGTTCGATATCAGCCTGGGCTGCCGTTTTCACTCTTTCAGCTTCCTCTCTGGCCTGTTCTTTGGCTTCATCAACAATCTGTCCTGCACGTTTGTTGGCAAGATCGATGATTTCCTGAGCTTGTTCACGGGCAGCCTGCAGCTCTTCAGTAACTTTCAGTTGCGCAGCTTCCAGCTTCTCGTTGCCACGGGAAGCAGCAGCCAGACCATCTGCAATTTGTTTTTTCCGGGCGTTCAGGTTCTGCATAATAGGGGGCCATACATACTTCATGCAGAACCACACAAACACCGCAAACGCTATCGACTGACCTATAAGGGTCGCATTTATATTCATGCAAACTCCTGTGCTCCAGTTGTTTCAAAAGATATTCAAATCAACCCGCACTGCTTTTTCTTGTCAGCCTGAGACAGCGTTCCACCGGGATCACCGCTCAAGCCGTTGGCTCCCAGTAAGCCGGTTGTACTGCCTAAACCTTCCAACCGGATCTTTGAATCAGCCTACTGTAACAGCCAGATACCAGGTATCGCTGATTATTGAACGAGAGCCACAAACGGATTAGCGAACGTGAAGAACAGCGCAATACCCACAGCAATCATAGGCACTGCGTCCAGCAAACCTGCAAGAATAAACATCTTGGTTTGCAACATAGGTGCTATTTCCGGTTGACGCGCTACCCCCTCCAAAAATTTCCCTCCTAAAAGGCCAAAGCCTATTCCCGTGGCTAATGCTGCAATACCCAGCATGAATGCTACGCTAATTACCGTCAGACCCACTACTAAGTCCATACACCCTCCCGACTGTCGTCGTTTTTTTGCTAAATTCGCCCCGTTGAGGCCACGTTATTAAATACAACCTGGTATCTGCTAATGAGAAAGTTCAGTGCTTTTCATTCGCCATAGTCAAGTAAACAATAGTTAAGGTCATAAAGATAAATGCCTGTAGAGTGACAACCAGTATATGGAATACTGCCCAACCAAAATGCAGCGGCAACTGGTAATAGCCAAGCATTGCAATCAGGATAAAGATCAGCTCCCCGGCATACAGGTTGCCAAACAACCGTAGCCCCAGAGAAACCGGCTTGGCGATCAGTGTTACCGACTCCAGCAGTAAGTTAATGGGAATCAGGACAGCCTGAACCAACTTGTTGGAGCTACGGAACGGATTGAGTGTCAACTCTTTAAGGAAACCACCTGCACCTTTTACCTTTATGGAATAAAAAATAACCAGCCCGAAAACGGAAAGTGCCATACCCAGGGTTACATTCAGGTCAGTAGAAGGCACCACTTTCATATAGGGAAGGCCGGTGAGGGTGGCAACGCCGGGCAACCAGTCTACCGGAATCAAATCCATAAGATTCATGAACAGAACCCAGACGAATATGGTCAGTGCCAGAGGAGCAATCAGGTCACTTTTACCGTGGAAAGAGTCTTTAACACTGTTATCAACGAACTCGACAACACTTTCTATGGCATTCTGAAATCCTGAAGGCACACCTTTCTCTGCGTTTCGCGCGACCTTCATAAACAGAGACAGAAATACAATGCCAAGCAAAACTGACCAGAACAGGCTGTCAAGGTTAAGTGCCCAGAAGCCCATTGCCTTTGCCTCATAGGCACTGTGGGCAATAGTCCAGACAGGTTCAGCCAAAATAGTGCCGTCAGCCCGTTCGAATCCGGTTGGCAGTTGGCCAAAGGTCAGATTCTGCAAATGGTGCTGAATATATTCAGAAGCAGTTGCTGCCATGGAGTTCCCCGTTAACCATCGAGATCTAATCGTTCTTTACTGACGAAATCCGATCAGCAAAGGTGTAAACCAGTTTACCGCCTGAACCAGTACAAATGCGCCAAAAAGCGACAGCGGTTCAATCGGTTTCACCAAGGTAAAAATCAGGACAAAAGCCAGCACGGTTAGCGCAAACTTGCCTGCTTCTCCCTGGTAAAAAGATCTGGCAATGTTCTGTGCAGCGCTTGCCCCTCTGTAACGAAATGCTTTCCAGACCATATAAGCGTTAGGAATGGCGCATGCCAGTCCTCCCAGAAAAGCGGAAGTGGCGTGGACGATTCCCACCGGTAACAAAAGCAGGGACAAGCACAATGTAGTCAACAACTGGACAAGCACAACCCGATGAACCGCAGGACGGCGCAAATGTGGGTAGCGGCTTAAGTTGTTGTATTTCCACGCCCTGGCTTCAGACATAGAGTTCATTGCCTATTGGACTGTTATGCGAAAGTTGATAAGGGAGCTCAGTTGCTCGTCTGACGTAACATTGTCGCCTGTTTTCTGATCTCATCGCACTGAATTTTCTAGCTGTTTTTCTCTCCCTTAGCGGCGAGAAGTATAATGTGTAGAAGTACCTATATTCAACCGGTAGATTAACAGTCATTAACTATTATCCTTCAGGGCAGAGCTTCATCTACTCATAAAACAGTGCGAATAATATCCAACACGACTATTTATTAATCACCAGAAAACAGACTGAAAAACAAACACTATCCCTACAGACCTTTAGACATACATGCCAGATACCTATTCAAGTTCCTTCACCTGTTAAAGCCAGGCCTGTTTTTTGACCTGCCTCATCCGGATGACCCTATAGAAAAATCAACCAGCTTCGAGGGTGAGTAGTATTTGCTACTCACCCCCGCTTTTAGAAGAAAGAATAAAGTCGGTTATTTTTTGAACAACGCCACTGCGATACTTATTCCTGTTAAGCAGAAGGTAAAGATATCGCTTAAGGCTAAGATCACTAACATTAATGATCGATAGCAGCCCACCACTCACCGCACGCCAGACAGCTAATCTGGAAATGCAGGCAACCCCCAAACCGTCCGCAACGGCCTGCTTGATAGCTTCTGACCGGTTCAGGCTCATCAGTATTCTGGGAGTCACCAGCTGTGCAGCAATAACTTCGTCAAACAGTTCCCGTGTACCCGAACCCGACTCTCTCAGAATCCAACCCTCGTCTTTCAGGTCTTTAAGTTCGACACTCTCTTTGTTTGCCAAAGGGTGGGACGGATGCGCAATAATAACCAGCTCATCCTCCCGCCAGGTATAAACATCGATATCCGGATGCAGGCAGGTACCTTCAACAACCGCCATATCGATATCCATCGCCACCAGACTATTGACGATGCTGCGCGTGTTATCAATCGTCAGTTCGGTACGGATTCTGGGAAATTCTCTGGCGAAATCCCCAAGGATTTTCGGCATCAGGTTGTTGCCAACCGTAGAACTGGCACAGATTTTGAGAACGCCCTGCTCATAGCAGCTGCCATTAACAAACTGTCGTTCTATCTCTTTTGCCCGGTCAACCAGCTCACAGGCCATTGGCAACAACGCACGACCAGAATCGCTTAATGTCATGGACGCTCCCTGGTGTCGATCAAACAGCGACCCAAGGTGTTTCTCAAGCTCAGACAGCGCCATACTGGCCGCAGGTTGGGAAATAAACAGTAACTCGGCTGCAGCCGTTACCCTTCCGCTCTGCGCAACGGCCTTAAAAATTTCCAGCTGCCGTAAAGTGATATGCATACCGTTAACCCAGCCTTTCTGTTTTCTGGTCACTTCTGGCGCTGCACCAGGACTTGCAAAAGCAGGCAGCCAACCGCCGCCCGAAGCCCGGATATGAAACATAACGCCTATTTCTGGTACTAACAATAGGGATAAAAATCACTTATATCTCCCTGATCTTTTATTGATTTTTCAGGTCTGCAGTTAGCTCATATACTGCGCCCATAAATTGCAAAGGCAGCTTTCCTTTTGTCTTTGTTAGTAGTAAGGAAAAGGCATGAAGAATACTTCAATTAAATCCTGGGTGGAATTAAAAAAACAGACTCCAGTGTTTGAGCAGATTGTTCATTTAAAAAGACGTCAGCGAAATGCGACATGCTGGAATCATATGTCTCTGTTTTTCCGCGAAGCCGATAAACATTTAAAGTAAATCCTTGCAGAGCATCGTATCCCCCTGATGTGCCAGCATTCTGACAGGTAAACGAGACAGTAACAATAATCAGCAAAAGGCTATCGCGCTTTATAACCTGAATGAACAGGATGTAAACCCCGACAGCTTTATTGCTTTCGAACACTGACGTTACCGCAGAAGACTTAGCCGCAATAAATTGCGGCTTTTTTTTTGCGGAATCATTTTCCAGGCAGAACCTGTACAGCGCCATCCTCCACATTAATGCTGCCCCAGATCTATCCTGTATAAAGCAAACCCGGCATCATCCTTGCCAACCTCTTTCATGTTATACACCGCGTGTTTTTTGATAAAATCAGCTGCCTTTTTTCCCGGTGCCGTCTCAACAACAATATCCAGATCGGTATTGGTCTGGATAGGAGCCAGCTTCCAGTTATTGTTAGCGGTTGGTTTGACAAAACCTGTTACCAACGTTTCTTTAGCAATGTAATTGGACAACACTTGTCTGTTTTCATCCGGCGACGCAAAAGCGATATTCTTTTCACCAGTACCGGCAAAGTTGCCGCCACCGTAACCTCTGTAGTTATTGGTGGCAATGATAAACACCTGATCTTCCCTGACGGGTTTGCCCTTAAACATCAGTTCTGTAATTCTTTCTGCTTCAGGATTGATCAACTGACCATCACCGTCGTATTTTGCCGGTTGTGTTACATCGATCATATACTGTACGCCATCCACTACATCAAAATTGTAGGTTCTGAAGCCGTCCCAGTTAATCAGGTGCTGACGTTTAGCACTGTTCGGGTCAATCTGGTTAAACTGTCCGGCAGACATTTCCAGCCACTCTTTCAGCTCTTTGCCATTTATTTTTAAAGCCACAAGAGTATTCGGATAGAGGTAAAGGTCGGCCGCGTTACTGAACGTCAACGTACCAGCCTCTACTTCGGTAAAACCGTTCGGGTCATCCTTTCGCCCACCCACTTTAAAAGGGGCTGCCGCAGAAATAACGGGAAGTCCATCCAGGTCCGGATCGCCTTCTATAAATTCCTCGACATAACTAATCTGGGCATCGTTCACAATTTGAATAGTAGGATCGTCCTGAACCAGTGCCAGGTAGCTGTACATTACGTCGGTTGATTTGCCTATAGGCTGGTTGACGAACTTTTGGGTGCCTTTATGCTCAGCTTTGACCGCTTTGATAATTTCGGGATCCGCTTCAACCAGAGCCTTATTATTGCGTCGATCATAAACAGGCCTTGCTTCAGAGCGACCCGAAACCACTTCCCACTCGCCACTGCTGTTGTCCAGCGTTAAGTCAATAATGCCCAGATGATCTCCCCAGCGCCCGGGCATAACGGCTGCAACTCCGTTAATAGTGCCTTCATCAACATCCACTCCTTTGATTCCCTTAAAAGCCGGTCCGGGAAATACGCCATGAGTGTGACCAAACATAATGGCATCAATGTCGTCTACCTGTGACAGATAGTAAACCGAGTTTTCAGCCATCGCTTTGTATGGGTTGGTACTGATGCCTGAATGAGGGATGGCAATAACCACATCAGCCCCTTCTTCTTTCATCAACGGCACGAGTTTCGTGGCAGTCTGCAAAATATCTTTTGCAACGACTTTACCTTCCAGATGTTTTTTATCCCACTGGGTGATCTGGGGAGGCACAAACCCAATAAAGCCAACCCGGATCACCTGTTTTTGCCCTTTGCTATCCACAAAGACCTTGTCTTTTATGAGAAAAGGATTGAATAGGTGCCGACTGGTTTTCGCTGACAGCACATTGGCGCAGACATAAGGAAAGTTGGCACCCGCCACGGCCAGTTTCAGGTACTCAAGACCATAGTTAAATTCATGATTACCAATGTTCCCAACATCGTAACGCAACAGGTTCATCGCTTTATAGACAGGATGAATATCGCCTTCATCAAGCCCCTTGTCGGCCATGTAGTCACCCATAGGCGAACCCTGAATCAAATCGCCATTATCGACCAGTACGCTGTTTTTCACCTCCTTCCGAGCCATACGGATCAGTGTTGCGACCCTGGCTAAACCGATTTCTTCAGACGGCTCACCTTTGTAGTAATCAAAGTCCATGACATTGGCATGAATGTCAGTGGTCTCCATCACCCTCAGCTCAAGGGTTGCTGCATAAGTTTCCGTATAACTCGCTATATAGAGAATACCGCTGGCAAGCCAGCCCGACAGTAACGTTGCAAACGCAGTCCGGTGGAACAACATAAGGAACCCGCTTAAGTGACTGAAAATAAACGGCAAAGGAGTTTAAGAATAATGACAGGGGCAGGTAAACAGAATACAGACGATTACAACGTAATCATCTAAAAGCACTTATTAAATAGATAAGGCAGTTGTATTGATGTGCGTTTATAGGGGGGTGTATAAAGCAGGGCGCTCTGTACTATCAGAACCATCTGACCAACCTCTGACTTGATGGCATCAGCTCAGAAGCTGGTCAGGGTTTTAAGAGGTCACACCTTAAAAACACTGTCTTGACGAGGCATTAGAAGATACGACAGGTAGCACTCCTAAGCAAAGCCATTACCGGAGCCGTAAAGTTGTAGGCTAACCTTTTTGTTAGCAGGCTAATAATCAAACAGGGATGACAATGAAAGTTTCGATGACCAGAGTCAGAGCGTATTTTAAGGAGCATATGAGCCTTGGCAGCATAAAGAAAAAAATCGCTCAAAAGTTCGGGCTTACCGTTAAAACTAAAGAACAGGTTGAAACCAAAATCCCCAAAGGCGTTGAGACAGAAGCCCCCCTCACCGATCCAAAGTCTGTTCAATCCCGGCAAACAAAAAAAACAAAGCCACCGGCACAAGTCAACAGGGAGCTGGCGCGTAATAAGAAACAATTACAAAAGCTATTCGGTGAAATGCTGCAAAACTGGATGTCAGACAAACCGGAAAAAGCGGCTCAAGACTACGCGAAGTACTACAACCTCCTCAAGGAAGCAATGATTCTGGAGGAGTATGGCGAGATATCTGCTGATGACTATGCCCAAAAAAACAGAACGGTAATGTTAGATTTCATTGCTTCACTTAAGACCAAAAAATCATTGGAGAAAGTAAAAAAAGATTTGAGACATGGTGGCAAGATATTCCGCGGGCTATCTGCCCTTACTTATATGCAAAATGGACAGAAAAGTGATGGGACGCTGTGGAGACACTCTTTGAGCGAAAGTGCAAATCATGCCTTAGTCTTTGTTAATACCTTTAGTCTGGACATGTTTAAATACTTGCTTCCTCTCAAAGCTGACGCTCTTCAACGATTAATAATGGAAGAAACAGACCCTGAAAGAAGCGATCAGTCAAAGCAGGAAGTTGAAGACATTCAAGCTGTTCTTTCGGGCCTGGAGAAATTAAAAGATCGTTGATTGCCAGGATGATTCCTGAAAATCAACGATGTAACCCCATTATTTACTGGATATGAGCCAGCACCCCATCCAGCTCATCAAGGCTGTTATAGGAAATAACCAGCTTGCCCTTGCCTTTCGCATTATGCTGAATGGCAACTTTGGCGCCAATGCGGTCAGTCAGGTCATCCTCAAGGCGCTTGATATCCGGGTCAACCTTCTTCTCTTTGCCTTTTTTGCCCTGCTCTTTTTCCTGCTGGATACGGCGTGCCAGCGCTTCGGTCTGACGTACTGACAAACCTTTTGCCACCACGGAACGAGCCGCTTCCAGCTGCTCCATCTCAGGCAGAGGCAGCAAGGCCCGGGCATGTCCCATTTCCAGGTCACCATACTCCAGCAGTTTTTTCACCTCATCCCCCAGGGACATCAGGCGCAAGGTGTTGGTTACCGCAGTACGGGATTTACCCACGGCTTCAGCCACTTCCTGCTGTGTAAGTTCAAACTCCTTCTGGAGACGGGACAGGGCGATGGCTTCTTCGATGGGGTTCAGGTCTTCACGCTGGATATTTTCGATCAGCGCCATAGCGATGGCAGCATCGTCAGGTACATCACGGATCAGAACCGGCACTTCCCCCAGACCGGCAATCTGGGCAGCACGCCAGCGTCGTTCACCGGCAATGATTTCATAACGGTTTTCAGCCAGTGGACGAACCACGATCGGCTGCATGATTCCCTGAGCCTTGATGCTTTCTGCCAGCTCTTCGAGAGCATCCGGGTGCATATCACGACGAGGCTGGTATTTACCCCGAACGACAAATTCTACCGGTAGCTCTCTCAGCTCTTTATCTAAAGAGCTATCAGAAGAACCTTCAACAAGGTTATTCACAGAGGCTTCAGGCATCGCGAGATCACCAGACACAGAAGCCGATAAATTGGCACCGCCAAGCAGTGCATTCAAATTGGTACCGAGACGTTTTTTAGCCATTAGCTCACAGCTTCCCTTTGAGTCTTGAACTTAATGTCGTGCCTGCGGATCATTTCTCCAGCCAAAGCGAGATAAGCAATGGCACCACGGGAGTTCTTATCATAAGCCAGTACCGGCTTGCCATGACTGGGCGCTTCGGCCAGCCGCACATTCCTTGGAATCACTGTGCGATAGACCTGATCACCAAAATGGCTGATCAGCTGACGGGACACTTCGTTAGTCAAACTGATACGGGGGTCGTACATGGTTCGCAACAGACCTTCAATATGCAGCCTGGGATTAAGTGTCTGACGGACACCGGTAATGGTTTCCATCAGAGCTGTTAACCCTTCCAGTGCATAATACTCGCACTGCATCGGAATGATCACACCTTCTGCCGCCACCAGGGCATTCAGTGTCAGCATATTTAACGACGGTGGACAATCAATCATGATGAAGTCATAGCGATCCTGAATCCTCTTCAGGGCATCCCGCAGGCGGGTTTCCTTACCCTTAAGATTCATCAGTTCTACTTCGGCAGCAGTCAGGTCAGAATTAGTGGGAAGAATATCGTAACCAGCGTCTTCACTATGCACAATGACATCATCAATGGCGCTTCGTCCAGTCAGAACATGGTAGGAAGACCATTCCAGGTCATGCTTGTTAACACCACTTCCCATGGTGGCATTGCCCTGGGGATCCAGATCGATCAGCAACACCCTGCGCCTGGTGGCGACCAGAGAAGCGGACAGGTTCACGCAGGACGTTGTTTTGCCAACGCCACCTTTCTGATTGGTTACCGCGAGTATTTTTCCCACTGCCTTATGTTACCGTTCGTTCTATTAGTTCTTAATCTGTTTCAGCATAACGAGATGACGCTGTGCCTCACAACCCGGAACCGACAAAATATGACTTTCGGTCTCTTTAATATCAGGCCGTACAGCGTACAGCTCCTGCAACTCTTCTTCCGGATACAGGCCTTTCATCGCCAGAAAGGTACCTTCCGGGCTCAGCAGATGGTGCGTTCCTTCCACCATATCCAGTAAAGAGCTGAAGGCTCGTGACATAATAACATCAAAAGGTTGTTCAGCCTGAAAGGATTCACAGCGGGTGTTTTCAACCCGAACATTATTTAAACCCAGTTCCATTTTCGCCTGAGTCATGAATCGGGTTTTCTTGCCATTACTGTCCAGCAAGGTGAATTGCTTTTCAGGGTAAATAATCGCCATGATCATACCCGGCAAGCCAGGACCGGAACCCACGTCCATCAGGTAATCTCCGGTCATGAACGGTGCAATACTCAGACTGTCGAGAATATGACGGGACACCATCTCATTAATATCGCGTACGGCAGTCAGGTTGTAAGCCTTGTTCCATTTGGCCAGCAACTCAACATACCGGGTCAGCAAATCAGCCTGCTTTTCCGTTAACGACACAGACAATGTATTTGCGCCTCGGCAGATACTTTCACGTAGGGACATTTCAAACTAACCGGAAAAAAAATCAATAAGTTAGTTTATTGTAACCTGTCTGGAGCGTCGAACCACTAACTAAGGCCACCAAGGTGTAAGTATTGAGTGCAAAGTCCGTAACGATTTCAATACGGCATCTGAATAGAGAACTTGTCGGTTGTTAGTTTATAAACCTGACCTGCCAATCAACTAACAATCTAACGGAGTTCCCTCGCTCATGAAAAAGATTATCTCTACTGCGCTGGTATCTGCTGCGCTGATGTCTGGTGCTACTGCTGCTCAGGCTGGTGACTGGTTCGCAGGTCTGGAAGCTGGCAAGGCTGAAAGTACTGTTGAAGCTAAAGGCAATATAGATGAACACAAAATTTCAGGAACCGACAAAAAGGTAAAAAACAGCACCTTCGGTATCCGTGTTGGTAAATACCTGAACGACAACGTACGAGTTTACGGTACTTACAGCCAGAACAAGAGCTTTAAGTTCAACGAAGAAGGCGCTAAAGACCTGAATGGCAAGATCAAAGAACAGACCCTGACTGCATCTGTTGATTACGTCTTCATGGAAGGTTCTGCGTTCCGTCCTTTCGTTGGTGCTTCCCTGGGTGCTAACAAAATGAAAGTTGACGTACTTGGCAACAAAACCTCTGCCGTATTCGGCGCTCAAACTGGCGTAATGTACCAGGTTGGCCCTGTTGACGCTGAACTGGGTCTGAAATACCGCGCTTACGGTAACGAAGTTAAGGAAAGCGTTTCTGAAGGTTCAAACAACGCAAGCCTCGCCCTGAAGCACAAGAACGGTGCTGAAGCTTACCTGTCTGTTGCTTACCGCTTCTGATAGCGTCACCCGGAGTCAACACCCGACTGTGTTGACTCCATACTGACTAAAACATCAGCATCAGAAGCCGATGTGAACTTTCAGGTTCACAGGAGCTAAATCTGATGACTGACCCGCAACAACAATTCGAACAACTGATTCAGCACCTGAGTGACATCAGTGGTCACAACTTCCCCATCAATGGCAACGCCTGCACGCTGCTCAATGAAAACGATGAAACAGCTGCTGTTATCGAACTGCCTGAAGGCAGTGATCTGCTGATAATTCACACCCTGCTTTCCCGGTTGCCTTCTGATCCGGACATTCGTCATGGCAGGGCCCTGCAACTACTGACCCTTAATGGCAGCCCTGACAGGCTGCGTGGAACATGGTTTTCCATAGATGATGAAGGCTATGGCATTCACCTGATGACTAGCTCGCCCGTTGGCAACCTGACAACAGACATTTTTGAAAACCTGCTCTTTAATTACATCCAGCTTGCTGAAAGCCTGAAACAGGAGCTGGTAAATGAAGAGCAGGAGCTTGCCAGTCTTTCTTCCACATCCATCTCAGGGGTGCAGGCGTGAATCTCAACAGAACCAGCTTTTCAACAGCAGAATCCTCAGGATTTAAACCAGACAAACATTCACCCCTGTCGAAAGACGAAAAAACCTCACCTGCCCGTGTATCAAGCCCCGCTCTGAGAGAGCGGCTGCAACAGTTCAAACCAGGGACAACCGGGCAACCAGGAAAGATAACAGGCTCCTTCCAGTCTCTGCATCACCAGCCACAGGAATCGACTGCGAAGCTTGTTTCAGAAATACCAAAACCTTATGCCGTAGAAGCTCCACCTCCAAACGATATCGGACAAAGAATTCAATTAGCCATTGATGCCGAAATTGCTGCATTTCCCTACCATCGATCTCTGGACAAAATCAGTCAGGCTACGCAACTCCCGGAAAATCATACGAAGGTTGACCCGGAAGTGGGAAAACACCTCAACTTTGGACAATGGGATACAGCCCGCCCTCTTGCTCTGGCAGCAGGGAACGCAGCCGGGCTTTCCACAAAAGGTTCGGAAGGCTTCATTTATGATAAAAAATCAGGATTAACAGCCTATATTCTCCACAACCCGACATCCGATCCCAAACCAGAAGTAAGGCTTGTTTTTGGTGGAACCACATCAGGCAAAGCCACCGGAGGACTGGTTAAACGCTCCCTGTCAAACCGCGGGTTCACTCTCAGGCAATGGATCGCCAATGCCAAGAACGCCCTGCTTGGCAAAGCACCTGACAGCTACAAACAGGCCAGCGAGTTAACTCAAAAGGTACAGAGCCTGATGGCTGCCGACCCGAAATATAAGGACTATACGTTTTCGGTATCCGGTCATTCCAAAGGTGGAGGTGAAGCAGCCTATGCCGCCCTGAGCCAGAAAGAGCCCGTAGACGCCATTTGTTTTTCCAGTGCAGAGCTTGGCAGGAAGATGCGAGAGTCTATCCCCGAGGAAAGAAAAGCCAATGCCGCTGCGCATGTTCAGCATTACTATATAGAAGGCGATGCAGTACCGAACATGAGTGACAACTTGTTAATAAGGAAAACAGGCGGCAAGATCGAACATATCGGTAAAGTGACTACTCTCCCTGCAGACAAGGAAGCTTCGAATAGCCTGGATCGCCATGACAAGTTCACCCGTCATATTCATTACTTTGCAAAATCCGGTTAATCAATTACCAGGTCAGGCTTGACTGTTTTTCTGCCAATAATCTGAACCACCCTTGTGCGACCCGACTGAAAGTTTCTCACCTGGTTTGACATCACTTCACTGAACATTTCCCCCAGAAAAAGCTTACTGCCCAGTGGGCGCGCGTCTCCAGCCCTGAACTTTTCCTGAGCGGTTTCCAGCCACGCCAGTGCTTCCTGACTTTTGTCATCCCATGATAGAATCTCTAATCCAGCGTGAGTAATCGCTTGCTTCTGTTCTTCGGCACTGGCAAGGAAGCTGATTTTTTGCGTCTTCGCCCAGGGAACAGGAAAGTCGATGGGTTCACCGGAACCGGCAATAATGTCGTAACAGGCCAGCATTCCATCCGGCTTCAGTACTCGCGCCAGCTCATTGAAGAAGCCCGTTTTATTTTCAATGTTCATTGAAACGTGCTGAGTCCATGTCACATCAAAACTGTCGTCTGCAAAAGGAAGGTCAAGAGCACTGCCCTGTTGATAACGGAGCCGATCCTCAAAGCCGAAGCGTCTGGCAAACGATCTGGCAACATCACAAAACACACCTGACAAATCAATACCATCAATATGACAACCGTATTCCGAGGTCAGGTATCTTGATGGACCGCCCAGACCTGAACCCGCATCAAGAACCCTGGTCTCAGGCTGTAAATTCAGAAGCGAAGCCATTTCCACGGTGGCTTCCCGCTTACGCAAATGAAATTCATCCAGTCCGTTCAGATCAGTCCACACCAGGTTATTGATATCTTTACCCTCTTTCCGTAGTGCCTGAATAATTTTTTCTTCAAGATCAACGGAGGGGTCGCCGTAGTGCTTTTCAACCTCTTGTTCAATTTGTTCAATCATATTTATTACCCGTTAAATACCAGATAAAGAAAACAGAAGAATTCTTGAAATTAGCTTTAGTACATAAAAACACTATTCTAGTTTAATTAAAATGGGTAACTAACTTTTATTTTTATCAATAAAAAACCCTTGAAAGCCAATGCTAACAAGGGTTTAAGCTATTTTCACGACCTTTCAGTCGTTACCCGTTTATCACTCAACCTGCTTTTCAGGCAACGATCGAACGTTTTTTCAGATGAATAAGAAGCAGTGATACAGCCGCTGGTGTCATACCCTGAATTCGGGAAGCCCGGCCAAGGGTTTCAGGCTGATTCTCTTTCAGTTTCTGCTTAATTTCATTGGAAAGTCCCTCAATGCCATCGTAATCCAGACCAGCAGGGATCGCAGTATTCTCATAACGACGCAGACGTTCAATCTCTTCCGTCTGGCGATTGATATAACCTTCGTACTTGGTAGCAATCTCAACCTGTTCTCTTACCTGTGGATTACTTTCTGACTCACCCGACAGGTCGGCGACATCATCATAGGTCAGTTCAGGGCGGCGCAGCAGCTCCTGCAGGTTGTATTCCCGGGTCAGAGGGTTAGACAGCTTGCCTTCAATCTTTGCTGAAGCTTCGCTCTGCGGTTGTATATAAGTGGTGCGCAGACGCTCACTTTCCTTCTCCATGCGCTCTTTTTTATCCACAAAGGAAGCCCAGCGGTGGTCACCCACAAGACCCAGCCCACGACCTTTTTCTGTCAGACGCAGGTCGGCGTTATCTTCACGCAGGATCAAACGGTATTCCGCCCGACTGGTAAACATGCGGTATGGTTCGCTGGTACCGTTGGTAATCAGGTCATCGACCAGTACACCGATGTAAGCTTCATCGCGGCGAGGACACCAGCTTTCTTTATCTCTGGCGCGCAGAGCAGCGTTCATTCCCGCCAGCAAGCCCTGTGCTGCAGCTTCTTCGTAACCCGTCGTACCATTGATCTGGCCCGCAAAGAACAGACCGTCAATGGCTTTGGTTTCCAGAGAGTACTTCAGGTCACGGGGATCAAAGTAATCGTATTCAATGGCATAGCCCGGACGGGTAATGTGCGCATTCTCCAGACCACGGATGGAACGAATAAATTCTACCTGAACATCAAATGGCAAGCTTGTGGATATCCCGTTTGGATATAGCTCATTTGTGGATAACCCTTCCGGCTCCAGAAAGACCTGGTGGGAGTTCTTGTCAGCAAAGCGGGTAATCTTGTCCTCAATAGAAGGACAGTAGCGAGGCCCCACCCCTTCGATCACCCCGGTAAACATGGGCGACCGATCCAGACCACCACGAATCAGGTCGTGAGTACGTTCATTGGTATGGGTAATAAAACAGGACACCTGCTGTGGATGTTGTTCCACAGAGCCCATATAAGACATGACTGGCGTTGGCGTATCACCCGGCTGTTCCTGCATCACTGAAAAGTCCACACTGCGGGCATCAATACGAGCCGGAGTGCCGGTTTTCAGACGTTCAACCCGCAGGTTCAGCTCACGCAGACGATTCGCAAGAGCGATAGAAGGAGGATCGCCCGCACGGCCACCGCTGTGGTTTTCCAGGCCAATATGGATGCGTCCCCCAAGGAAAGTACCAGCCGTCAGAACCACATTATCAGCCAGGAAGCGTACCCCCATATTGGTCACAACGCCCGCCACCTTATCCTGATTCATCACCAGGTCGTCAGCCTGCTGCTGAAATATCCACAGGTTTTCCTGATTCTCCAGAATGGTACGAATAGCCTGCCGGTAAAGGGCGCGATCCGCCTGGGCACGGGTTGCCCGTACCGCTGGTCCCTTGCGGGCATTCAGAACCCTGAACTGGATACCACCCAGATCGGTCGCCTGCGCCATGGCACCGCCCAGAGCATCCACCTCCTTCACCAGGTGGCTTTTGCCAATGCCACCAATCGCGGGGTTACAGGACATCATGCCCAGAGTATCGATGTTGTGGGTCAGCAACAGGGTTTTTACGCCCATACGTGCTGAAGCGAGCGCTGCTTCGGTACCGGCATGGCCGCCACCAATCACAATCACATCAAACCGAGTTGGAAAATCCACTGCCAAGGTCAGGTCACCTGCTTCATTAGTCTGAAAACTGGAAAAACGGCTAAGTATACATCAGCCACTTTCCAACAACATGCCTCTGGCCACGGTTTACGTTGGAAAGGAAAAGCAGTACATCTCTTTCAATAAATCTTTCAATAAAAAGCAAAAAGAGATGACTGGTAAGAGCTTACTCACAAGCCCTTGTCTCTTTCAGTCGTAAAGCCCGAAGAAATCCGCGATGGCTATCCAGCTATACAAGTGCCGCACGTAATTGGTCATCGTAGCTGGTCTGGATAGTCAGGATACTTTAATGGCTGAAAACATGCCCTCATCCTCTTCGCACTCAACAATAAAATAGTCAAAGAGTTCGGCAAAAGAGAGTTCTCTGAGTTCATGGGATATGTCGGCGGTTAAGATGATGGTCAAAATTCGGATGTTGCTGTTAAATATAAATAGTGTGAGTACTTTCTGTGGATAACTCACTTAAAGCCTTTATTTTCAGTGGATTACAAATTGAATAACCCTGTCAGTCTCTTGTTAGCTTCCTGCTATTAACCTGTGATTTTCCTGTCGTAAACAGCACTTTTTATCCACATCATTATCCACATCAAAAAAGTTATAAGCGAATTATTCAGATTTACAATAATTGGAAAAATAACAACGATGAAACTGACCAGTTCTGTGTACAACCAGCCTTCCTGTCGCTTTATTTTATTGCCATTGCCAAGTTTTTGGGAACGGGTAACTTATAGCAGTGAAAAGTTATTAACAATCATCAAATGACTACTCCTATAGGGTTTGCAGGGTCTTATACACGATTTTGTACACAGCATAAAACAGCAGTTGAGTTATTTATTCGACCTCAAACTCTAACTGTGGAAAAGTGTCTTATATATCCATGTAATGTAAAAGACCACTGACCACTGACTGGTGCTGTTTAACCAGCAGGGCTGTTCATTGGATACCCATTTACTTTATTGATCTGCCAGCAAAATGCGTAAAGCCCGTTAAACTTGGCTAACGAATTTCTTTTGTTAATACTTTTTTTTAAAGACTATGGCAGATCATATCTCGTTTGGGTTCACAGTGTTCGTTGGCTTTTTTGCAATGATGAACCCCATTGCCAATACACCGATTTTTATCAGCCTGACCGATGGCTTGCGACCCAATGAAAAACGCTCCATCGCTTTTCGCTCGAACCTCATTGCTTTTCTTATTGTGGCAACCTTCTGCCTGCTGGGAAAAGTGATCTTTCAGATGTTCGGGATAACGATTCCGGCTTTTCGAATCACCGGCGGCATCCTGGTGTTTCTGATCGGCAAGGAAATGCTCACCGGTCGCACCTCAGAAGTGCATACCCCCAGTCAGGAAGATAATGAGAAAAGCCTTGATGCCAAATTAAGTATTGCCATCAGCCCGCTGGCAACGCCTATTCTGGGCGGTCCGGGCATCATTGCTTCAGCCATGAATTTTGTAGGTGACAAGGGGTTAACGGAAGTTATTATCAGTATGGTTGCACTGGCCCTGCTGAGTATCATCACTTACTTTTTCTTTCTCTCTGGCGAGCGTTTTCTAAAGTTTATTGGGGAGAGCGCCATTAAAGTCATCAGTCGTATGATGGGACTGATACTGGCTGTTATGGGAGTACAGATGATTATTCTGGGCCTCTATGGCGCGATGCACCTTAATCTTTGATGCACCGCGTCAATCACTTACTTGCCAATACAGAACGACGAGAAAATTCTACCCAGCAAATCATCACTGCTGAACTGCCCGGTAATTTCCCCTAACGCTTTCTGGGCGTGACGCAGATCTTCAGCCAGAAGCTCGCCTGCGCCCATATACTCCAGTTGTAAACGACCATTGTCCAGGAATTCACCGGCTCGACGCAGAGCGTCCAGATGACGACGACGGGCAGAGAAACCACCTTCCATAGCCCCTTCATAGCCCATACAGGCTTTTAAATGTTCTCTGAGCGCATCCAGTCCATGTTCGCTCATGGCACACACCCTGACCACAGGAACGCCGTCAGCGTCTTCTATGCCCGCCTGCTCGCCGGTCAGGTCTATTTTGTTACGTACAACGGTTAACTTATCCTTCGAGGGCAGACGATCAACAAACTCCGGCCAGATATCGTGAGGATTCATGGCATCAGTCCCGGTGCCATCGACCATCAGCAATACACGGTCAGCGTCTTCAATCTCCCGGAACGCACGCTCCACGCCAATCTGTTCAACTTTGTCGTCTGTTTCCCGCAGACCGGCCGTATCAATAACATGTAGCGGCATGCCATCGATGTGAATATGTTCGCGTAATACATCGCGCGTAGTTCCGGCAATATCAGTAACAATGGCCGTTTCACGTCCGGCCATGGCATTCAGCAGACTGGATTTACCGGCATTAGGACGACCGGCAATCACAACGGTCATGCCTTCCCGCTGGATAGCGCCCTGCCCCGCCTCTCGAATCACCTCAGCCAGGTCACCGATGACAAGGCTCAGGTCATTGCTGACTTTGCCATCGGCCAGAAAGTCAATCTCCTCTTCCGGAAAGTCGATGGCCGCTTCCACATAAATCCGCAGCTGAATCAACGACTCAACCAGAGTGTTAACCCGTTTGGAAAATGCCCCCTGCATGGAACGCAGGGCAGAACGGGCTGCCTGTTCTGAGCTTGAATCAATCAGGTCGGCAATGGCCTCAGCCTGGGCAAGATCCATCTTGTCGTTCAGGAAGGCCCGTTCCGAGAACTCGCCCGGGTTGGCCTGCCGGACACCCAGGGCAAGAATCCGGCGTAACAGCAGGTCCAGAATAACGGGCCCGCCATGCCCCTGAAGTTCCAGAACATCTTCACCGGTAAAGGAGTTAGGGTTCGGGAAAAACAGCGCAATCCCCTGGTCCAGCGCTTCGTCATTCTCATCATGGAACGGACCGTAATGGGCATTACGGGGCTTAGGCTCGATCTTCAGCACCGCTCGTGCCACTTTCAGGGCATCAGGCCCGGAAACCCTGATTATGCCCACCCCACCGCGTCCGGGTGCGGTAGCCTGTGCAGCAATGGTGTCGTTGTGGATAGAACTGAGATCGGACATGTATCGGTTACGTCGTAGATAGAAAATGAAGCGTAGTTTAGCGGCTGTAACGAATAAAAAAAACGACCCGGAAGCAAAGCCGCCGGGTCGTTTTTTTGAAGCATTGGCAAAAGAACGTTAAGTACTTTCTTTCTCAATCTTCCTGGTAATGATGAACTGTTGAATAATCGACAGTGTATTGTTGGTTATCCAGTACAGTACCAGACCAGCCGGGAACCACAGGAAGAACACCGTGAAGATAACCGGCATCATCTTCATCACCTTCGCCTGCGTAGGATCCGGGGGAGTCGGGTTCAGCAGTTGCTGAGCGAACATGGAACCACCCATGATCAGCGGTAGGATGAAGTACGGATCCATCTGCGACAGGTCATGAATCCAGCCCAGCCATGGTGCCTGACGCAGTTCAACGGACTCCTGCAGTACCCAGTACAGGGCGATAAAGACAGGCATCTGAACAAGAATTGGCAGACAGCCACCCATTGGGTTGACCTTCTCCTTCTTGTACAGCTCCATCATCGCCTGAGAGAGCTTCTGACGGTCGTCGCCATACTTTTCTTTCAGATCCTGCATCTTTGGCCCCAGCTTGCGCATTTTAGCCATGGAGCGGAAGCTGGTAGCGTTCAGCGGGTAGAAGATCGCTTTCACACACACCGTCAGCAGGATAATGGACCAGCCCCAGTTACCTACCATGGACTGAATAAACTTCAGCAGGGTAAACAGAGGCTGAGCCAGGAACCATAACCAGCCAAAGTCTTTGGTCAGCTGGAGTCCATCGGCCAGCTGTTCCAGACGATCCTGATCTTTAGGGCCGGCGTAAAGGTCAGCACCTACGGTAACGGTCTGGCCCGGCTGAACAGCGACGTTATCGATAAAGCCGACAAAGTGGTACTGCTGATCATGGGACAGGTTGGTGTAGTAGGTATGACGTTGTCCCTGATCCGGCACCCACGCCGTGAGGAAGTACAACTGCAACATAGCCGCGTAGCCGCCTTCAACATTCTGCTCAAAGCGGGACTTGGCAAAGTCCTTGAAGGGCAGTTTAACGTAAGGCTGATCCACAGAGCGCACAGCGGCACCTTGATAGGTGTTCATCGGCGCACTGGAGTTGGCGGTGCTGGGGTCTTCAGAGCCATCGCGCTTCAGCTGTGCATAAAAGCGATCCTGCCAAACGGTGTCACCCTTGTTCTCAATGACATAATCCATGCGGATGTCGTAAGAGCCACGAACAAAAGTATAACGCTTGGTCAGGTTCAGCTCGTCAGTGGAACGGGTCAGGTCAACAACGACGGTGTCCTTGCCATCATCCAGGGTAAAGCTGTTCTGCTTGACGTTGTACAGTGGGCGCTGGTTGTTAGCCTGTGGACCATCCGCTCGTACCAGTGCGCTCTGCGCAGTGTATTCACAGGTCACGCTGCCGCTGACACAGTTTGATTTCTGTACCAGTAGTTCGAAGGGAGGAACGTCCTCACCTTCTTCCGGTAGCCAGGCAGGGTATTGGGGCAGGCTCAGACCGATAATATCGCCACCGGCGGGATCAATCTGAACATTGAGGGTATTTGTCTTTACGCTGACAAGTTGAGCGGATGGCGATGCATTACCGTCAAAGGTAACCGTACCTGCGCTGTCGGAGGAAAGTGTCGGCATATCTGAACCGCTTTGTGCGATAGAGATATTAGACATGCTTGTTATTGCTTCTTCCCCGGTTGGTCGGGCTGGTTGATTGTAATCTTCGTTCCATTGCTGGAGTGTCACTACACCAACAACAGCTACGGCGCCTATCAGGAGTGTTCTTTGCAGATCCATGATGTCCGAGCCACAGATTCTGGTTGATGGGAATGATTGTCTGATTCTGTCCGATTGAGCCTGTCTGAGGGTTCCGGCACCGGATCGAAGCCTCCCGGATGCCAGGGATGGCAACGCAGCAGTCTTAAAATAGTGAGTTTGCTGCCTTTCAGAAAACCATGGCTGTCGAGTGCTTCCTGAGCATAAGCGGAACAGGTTGGATAAAATCGACAACGCCCTGCCATAAGAGGGCTTATACAATAGCGATAGACCCGGATCAAACCTTTGGCGAGTAGTCTCGGCAGATCTTTGATCGTGTGTATCACGCTGTTTTGCATGTCTTTTTACTCAATCTACCCTGGACTTCAGGAGACAGTAAGGCTTAGTTCCATAAGCTGTGCTTACCAATCAAGGCAAAAGCCTTCCCTGGTGACGCAAGCGACTGGAGGCAGTGTCTACCTCCCCAGTCACCCAGCTCTACAACGTCCACCAAATTGTTAAGTGGTTGTATCCACAGCTTTGGGCTGTCTGGCCCGGGCTATCGGGACTCTTCCCACTCACCCAGACGACGTGCCAGCTTGTGCCACTGTCTGGATAGCAGTTTGTTAATGTCGTAGTTTTCGAGCTCATCCAAGCCCCGGCGTGCCAGTACTACGATATCCAAATGACCCAGTTCGCCCTGCTTCAGACGAAAAGTTTCACGAATATGTCGTTTGACACGATTTCGACCGCTGGCCTTACGGATATTCTTTTTGGCAATCACCAGACCCAGTCTGGAATGATCGTGATCACTCACTTTCGCCAAAATCAGTAAGTGCCGACTGGATACCTTGATATCAGCACGGTCAAATACCTGCTTGAAATCAGCTGCTGAGCACAACCGCTTATCGCGGCTAAAAGCGAAGCTCACCTGACAGTCTTACTGCTTAAATCAGGCGCTCAGACGCTTACGGCCTTTGGCTCGACGACGGTTGATAACAGCACGACCGTTCTTGGTGGCCATACGAGCACGGAAACCGTGGGAACGGGCACGCTTCAGGTTAGATGGTTGAAAAGTTCTTTTCATGATGACACTACTCTTGGTTAATCGATTCTTGGTTAATCAATCTTCTCAGGAAGACGCTGCACACCCGTTATGGATATACAAAAAGACGGGCATTCTAAGGAATTGACTAATCTGCGTCAATTTGCATTTGTCAAGAGTTTGCCGTTGAGGTCCATGTTGTTGCCCTTATGTTGATTAGCACCAGTCTATAGAGCGCTGCTTTTGATACTCATAATAAAAAAATCAACACCCACAAAATCTTTGTTTGCTCTTAATGGTTTAACTTTCCCCTGACCTGGAACAGACCTGTAGAAAACAGCGTGGAACTTATTTTATTCACCCCTTCTTACTGATTAACTAAACAGGGACAAATCATAAATTAAGAAAATATATATTTTTCTTGTGTATGTTGTTTTGTTTTTATGATTGTTATTAGGCAAGCCATTTTTTGTGGATAAGTGGCATTTCTTCAGTGCTATCAAGGCTTAAGGCCTGTGCACCAAGCTGTAGATATCACGGTATTTAGCTGTTGGTTACCTGAGGATGGGTTGTTTATAAAATAGCCAGTTATGCACAGCCTAAGTTATACCACTGGTTATACACAGCTCATCCCTATGGATTTACCCTGCTATTGCACAGGTCTATCCACAGGTAGAAATAAAAAATAGTTTATATGAAAAGCAGGTTTTTCCTGTTGATAACTATATGAATTAAAAGCACAAAAAATTAGTTATCAGCTCTGCATTCTTCTAGGGCTGGTGTGGATAACTTTTGGGCGAAAGGATACAATCATTCGGAATACCCAGCCTTCCGGGAAGTTGTTAAGCAGGCAGGGTGATTAGCTTCATCATCATCCGGTTTCGGGATTGTTATCAGGCTCGATATCAGGCTCGTTATCAGAAAAGTTTCAGGAGAGCGCCTGTGCCCCTTGAGCTCTGGCAAAAATGCATAGATCTTCTTCAGGATGAATTGTCATCACAGCAGTTCAATACATGGATTCGCCCACTAAAAGTGATGGGGGATGAGCACGACTTATGTTTGCTGGCTCCTAACCGCTTTGTATCAGACTGGGTGAAGGAGAAGTTTTTGCCGAGAGTTGAGGAAATTCTCGATGAACTGACGGATGGACAACCACCTGCTGTAGCCCTGGCGGTGTCGAACCGCCGACCACAATCCCTGAGTCGTCGTTCCAGTAGCAGAAGTTCTGCACAGGCCGGCAGCGGTACACCTTCATTTTCTTCACAGTTTGCCCAGCGCTCAGTGGCTTCTGCCCGGGAGACATCCGCCTCCCCTAAGCCAGCGCTTCACAATCCAATTCTGGACTCGGTGAAAAATACTGCGACAGGTTCTGATTCAAAAGAGCTACAGGAGCGGACAGTTACTGAAAAACTGGTGGATAACCTGGAAGTGAGCAGAGCTCCCGCCGAGCCTCTGTTAATGCAGGAATCTCTGGCTGTGGATGAGCCGTTGGCAGAACAACCTGTTGATAAAGTACCGGTTAAGCCTGTTACTAAACAGCAGCGCAAGGTTAATCCACTGAAAGATACTCTTAAGGATTCTCTCAAAGAAAGCGATCTTGAAACGGACGAGCCTGATCCTTCGCAGGAGATAGTGACGCCAACACGGCAGGTTGAAGTGGAAGGTTCCATTAAGCATCACAGCTCTTTGAATACCCAATTCACTTTTGAAACCTTTGTTGAAGGTAAGTCTAACCAGTTGGCGCTGGCGGCTTCGAAGCAAGTGGCTGAAAACCCCGGAGCGTCTTATAACCCACTGTTTCTCTATGGGGGGGTTGGTCTGGGTAAGACCCACCTCATGCATGCAGTGGGTAATTCGCTGGTAAAGCACAACCCGAATGCCAGAGTGGTTTACCTGCATTCAGAGCGCTTTGTGGCCGATATGGTAAAAGCACTGCAGCTTAATGCGATTAATGACTTTAAGCGTTATTACCGGTCTGTGGATGCTTTGCTGATTGATGATATCCAATTTTTTGCGGGTAAAGAACGGTCACAGGAAGAGTTTTTCCATACTTTCAATGCGTTACTGGAAGGTGGCCAGCAGATGATCCTGACCTGTGATCGTTATCCTAAAGAAATCAGTGGTGTTGAAGAACGTCTGAAATCTCGTTTTGGCTGGGGCTTAACCGTAGCGGTCGAGCCTCCGGAACTGGAGACCCGCGTTGCGATCCTGATGAAAAAAGCAGAACAGCACCGTGTAGACCTGCCCCATGAAGCCGCTTTCTTTATTGCGCAGCGTATACGCTCTAATGTTCGGGAACTGGAAGGAGCGCTCAAGAGAGTCATTGCCAGCGCGCACTTTATGGGAAGGAAGATTGATATAGACCTGATCAGAGAATCCCTGAAAGACCTTTTAGCCTTGCAGGACAAGCAGGTCTCTATAGATAATATTCAGAGAACAGTGGCAGAGTATTACAAAATCAAAGTTGCTGATATCTTATCCAAACGACGCAGTCGTTCTGTGGCAAGACCCCGACAGATTGCCATGGCGCTGTCCAAGGAATTAACCAGTCACAGTCTACCGGAAATCGGCGATGCCTACGGTGGTCGAGATCATACTACGGTGCTGCATGCTTGTCGTAAAGTAAAAGAGCTAACGGGTACAGATAGTGAGATTCGGGATGACTACAAGAACCTGTTGAGATCTTTAACCAGTTAATTATTCTGATGCAGTAGTTTCTGGTGTAATAGTTTCTGGTATAAAAGTTTCAACAGATTTTATTGAATTTGAGAAAAGGGCACCGGCTCTTTTCCTGCTAGCAAGAGAAAGGAAAGCGATGAAATTTACCATTAATCGGGAAGCATTGCTGAAGCCGCTGCAACTGGTGGCGGGCGTTGTAGAACGCAGGCAGACACTACCTGTTTTGTCTAACGTCCTGATGGTGGTGGACGGTGATCAACTCTCCCTGACAGGTACAGACCTGGAAGTGGAACTGGTTGGCCGCGTTTCTCTGGATGATGTTACTGAAGGCGGCGAGATTACTGTTCCGGCACGTAAGCTGATGGATATTTGTAAGTCTCTTCCTGAGAACGCCATGATTGAATTTTCTCAGGATGATCAAAGGGTCAAGGTGCGCGCCGGACGTTCACGCTTTACGCTTTCTACTCTGCCAGCTAATGAATTCCCAAGCATTGAAGAAGAAGCGGGTTCTATGACCTTTACCATTGGTCAGACCCGGATGCGCCGGCTGATTGATCGAACAGCCTTTGCTATGGCTCAGCAGGATGTCCGTTACTACCTGAACGGCATGTTGCTTGAAGTCAGTCAGAACTGTCTTCGGGTTGTGGCAACCGACGGTCACCGTCTTGCCATGTGTGCAGTGGACGCTGACATTAATCAGCAGGATCGACACCAGGTGATTGTGCCTCGGAAAGGTATTATGGAAATGGCTCGCCTTCTTACCGAAGGTGAGGAGATGGTGCATATTTCTCTGGGCGCTAACCATATCCGAGCCAAAACCGGCGATTTCATTTTCACTTCCAAGCTGGTTGATGGAAAATTCCCGGATTATGATCGCGTAGTACCTCGCGGTGGTGACAAGATTATTGTTGGTGATCGGCAACAGCTGCGCCAGGCTTTCCAGCGAGCCTCTATTCTGTCCAATGAAAAATACCGTGGCATCCGTCTGATTCTGAACGATGGTCTACTTAAGGTGATGGCAAATAACCCTGAGCAGGAAGAGGCGGAAGAAGAAGTGAACCTGAGCTATCATGGCGACGCGATTGAAATTGGCTTTAACGTCAGTTATCTGTTGGACGTTCTGTCTGTTATCTCTGGAGACTCTGTAAAAATCACCCTTTCTGATCCTAACAGCAGTGCTCTGCTGGAAGAGTCTGAAGGTGGCGACTCCACCTTTGTTGTTATGCCGATGCGCCTGTAAATAATGTATGAAGACGCACAACTCTCAAATATCGACACATCTTGCTAAGTCGCTGTTTTCTTCCGAGGGTTGTGCATGACCATCCATAAATTGATGGTTAAAGATATTCGTAATCTGGAATCTTTAACCATACAGCCCTCTCCTTTTATCAATATCCTCTATGGCCTGAACGGTAGTGGTAAGACCAGTGTGCTTGAGGCTATCTATTTGCTGGGGCTGGCTCGTTCTTTTCGTAGTAACAGGGTAAAGCCGGTTATTCGTCGGGATCAGCCGAAATGTACGGTTTTTGGCCAGGTTCGCCATTCAGGTAGTGCGATGTTGAATATTGGTGTTTCCAGGGCCCTACAAGATGAGAACTTTCAGATACGAGTCTCTGGCGAGAACTTAAGATCGACTTCTGAACTGGCGCAACATCTGCCTTTGCAGTTAATCAACCCTGATACCTTTCAATTACTGGAAGGCTCTCCTAAAGAAAGAAGGCAGTTTTTAGACTGGGGAGTGTTTCACGTGAAACAACGTGATTTTATTCCTCTCTGGAAACGACTGCAGAAGACGCTCAAACAGCGGAACAGTTTGCTTCGCCATGGTAGAATGTCCAGTTCTATTAATCGTTCTGTTCTGGGTCAGATTCGCGCTGAACTCCTTGTCTGGGATGCTGAGCTGGTGAAGGCTTCTGAATCGGTTCATCAGTTAAGACAAGAGTACTTTGAGCAGCTGGCACCCGTCTTTCATGAAGTACTGGGTCAACTAACGAATCTTGAAGGTATCAAGCTTAGTTATTACCGGGGCTGGGATCGGGTACGCTCGTTTGCTGAAGTACTTGCAGAAGGGGTGGAGAGGGATATTCAGTCCGGGTTCTCGCATTCAGGACCTCAACGAGCCGATATTCGGGTAAAAATGGATGGCATAAATGCCATAGATATTCTTTCGCGAGGGCAGTTAAAGCTGGTTGTCTGCGCGTTAAAGTTGGCACAAGGCTTGTTGTTTTATCAAAAGACCGGCAAACAATGCGTTTTTCTGGTGGACGACTTACCATCGGAGCTGGACGCTCCTCACCGGAAAGCGCTGTGTTCAATACTACAAAATATGAAAAGCCAGGTGTTTATCACCTGTGTCGAGCAATCTGCACTGTCTGATTGCTGGCTGCCTGAAGTCAATGTCAAAGTGTTTCACGTGAAACAAGGGCGACTGGAGGCTAATGAACAAATCTATCCTGGGCGTGAGATTCGCCAGGCTGAATCGTTGGAGATAGAGCATGAGTGAACAAAACTACGATGCGTCCAATATTAAGGTGCTGAAAGGCCTGGATGCCGTTCGTAAGCGCCCGGGTATGTATATTGGTGACACGGATGATGGTACAGGTCTGCACCACATGGTGTTTGAAGTCGTTGACAACTCAATTGACGAAGCCCTTGCGGGTTATTGTGACCAGATCACTGTTGTTATTCATCCAGATGAATCCATTACCGTGAAGGATAATGGTCGTGGCATTCCGGTAGACATCCATGAAGAAGAAGGTGTCTCAGCAGCTGAGGTTATCATGACGGTTCTGCACGCTGGTGGTAAGTTTGATGACAACACTTACAAGGTATCCGGCGGTCTGCATGGCGTAGGTGTATCGGTGGTTAATGCCCTGTCAAAAGAGCTGAAAATGACTATTCGTCGTGGTGGGCAGGTTCACCAACAGGTGTATGTGCACGGTGTTCCACAGGAACCTATGAAGGTCATCGGCGAAACCGAAAACAGTGGTACTGAAATTCATTTTGTCCCATCTGAAGAGACTTTCAACAATATTCAGTTCAGCTACGATATTTTGGCCAAGCGACTGCGCGAGCTGTCGTTCCTGAATTCTGGTGTTTACATCAAACTAGTGGATGAGCGTACTGGTAAGGAAGATGACTTCCGCTATGAAGGTGGTCTGAGCGCCTTTGTTGAATACCTGAACACCAACAAAACCAACATCAATAAGGTGTTCCATTTCAATATAAATCGTGAAGACGGTGTCGGCGTTGAAGTGGCTTTGCAGTGGAACGATGGGTTTCAGGAAAGTATCTACTGCTTCACCAATAACATTCCCCAGCGCGATGGCGGTACTCACCTGGCCGGTTTTCGTGCCGCTCTGACTCGAAGCTTGAATGGCTACATTGAGCGGGAAGGCTTTACCAGGAAACAGAAAGTGTCGACTTCTGGTGATGATGCCCGTGAAGGTCTGACGGCGATTATTTCTGTCAAAGTGCCCGACCCCAAGTTCTCTTCCCAGACCAAAGACAAGCTGGTGTCATCGGAAGTAAAAACAGCCGTGGAACAGGAAATGAGCAAATACTTTGCTGATTACCTGGTGGAAAACCCTCAGGAATCCAAAGCGGTTGTGAATAAGATGCTGGATGCTGCCCGCGCCCGTGAAGCGGCCCGGAAGGCCCGTGAAATGACTCGCCGGAAAGGCGCACTGGATATTGCCGGATTGCCTGGCAAGCTGGCTGACTGTCAGGAAAAAGATCCGGCGCTGTCAGAACTGTACATTGTGGAGGGTGACTCTGCGGGTGGTTCTGCCAAGCAGGGACGTAACCGCAAGACTCAAGCTATTTTGCCACTAAAAGGTAAGATTCTGAACGTAGAGAAGGCCCGCTTCGACAAGATGCTGTCCTCTGCTGAAGTGGGTACGTTGATCACGGCCATGGGCTGTGGCATCGGCCGTTCAGAATTCAATATTGAAAAGCTGCGTTATCACAACATCATCATCATGACCGATGCGGATGTTGATGGTTCTCATATTCGTACACTGCTGCTGACCTTCTTCTTCCGTCAGATGCCGGAGCTGATTGAAAATGGTTTCGTCTATATCGCTCAGCCACCTCTGTATAAGATCAAGCGTGGTAAGCAGGAGCAGTACCTGAAAGATGAAACAGCGCTCAGTGAATACCTGACCCAGGCGGCACTGGAAAATGCCAGCATGCACGTCAATGAGAATGCGCCGGGTATTGCCGATGAACCGCTGGAAAATCTGGTGAAGGAATATCGCCACGTGATTGCCGGTATTGAGCGACTCTCTCGCCTGTACCCAATGGATATCATGAAGGAGATGATCTATATGCCTGAGGTGGAAGAAGCCAACCTCGGTGATCAAGCCTTTATGAAAGAGTGGACAGACAAGCTGAATGAACGTGTTCAGCAAATTGATCTGGCTGGCCGCACTATTACTTTCAAATGCATAGAGGATCGTGAGCATCACGCCTGGTTGCCGAAAGTGACCATTCTGGCCCACGGTATTCCATCAGATTACACCTGGAGAAATGATTTCTTCACCTCGGGCGATTACCGTGGAATCGTCAAGCTGGGTAAGCAGTTGCAGGGGTTGTTGGAAGAAACAGCGTTCTTCCAGAAAGGTGAACGTAAAAAGGAAACAACTTCATTTGAAGAAGGTCTCGAATGGTTGATGGCTGAATCGACCAAACGGGTTGGTATCCAGCGTTATAAAGGTTTGGGTGAGATGAATCCGGATCAGCTCTGGGAAACCACCATGGATCCAGATGTACGCCGGATGCTGCGAGTGACCATTGAAGATGCGATTGCTGCTGATCAGATCTTTAATACCCTGATGGGTGATCAGGTTGAGCCTCGTCGAGACTTCATTGAAACCAACGCACTGCGTGTGGCAAACCTTGACGTGTAATGAAAGGAGTCGCTATGTACCAGTCACTTATTCGACAAGAACTTGAAGAAGCACAACAAGTGCTGGATCGTTTCCTGAACGATGAGAGCTGTATCAATGCTATTAATGATGCCGCCAGACTGATTACTGAGTCATTTAAAAATCGTGGCAAGGTTATTTCCTGTGGCAACGGTGGCTCTCATTGTGATGCCATGCATTTTGCAGAAGAGTTAACTGGCCGTTATCGGGATAACCGTCCAGCCTATCCAGCCATTGCTATTTCAGATGTCAGTCACCTATCCTGCGTTTCCAATGATTATGGCTATGACCATGTCTTTTCCCGTTACATTGAAGGGGTTGGATTTGAGGGGGATGTCCTGTTGGGAATCAGCACCAGTGGGAACTCCGGAAACATCATCTCAGCCATTGAAGCGGCAAGAAAGAAAGGCATGAAGGTTGTTTTATTAAGTGGCAAGGATGGCGGCAAAATGGCTGGAATCGCCGATGTAGAAATACGGGTTCCGCATTTTGGTTATGCAGATCGTATTCAGGAAGTACATATCAAAGCGATCCACATTATGATTCAACTCATTGAAAAGCTGATGGCGGAATAATGGTTGGCTGTTGGCTGTTGGCTGTTGGCTATTGGCTATTGGCTATTGGTTGATGGCTGTATGGACAGCTAAAAGCTAAAAGCCAACAGCCAATAGCCAAAAGCTAAAAGCCAAAAATAGATAAACAAAAAATGCCCTAACCCCGAAGGACTGAGGGCATTTTTTGGGAGTTCAGCGGTTGTTCATTTCTTCAAGCGCCTTTTCAATCCACTGCCTGGACTCCTCATTCAACTGAGCTGGCGTCTTTTCTTCAATACTGATTTCCTTACCAATATGCACCGTGATTGTGCCAGGACGTTTTATCCATGAGCTATTAGGCCAGCAGCTGCCGGCATTGTGGGCGACAGGTAAGATATTCCTTTCTGCTTTGCGGGCAAGATTAATGCCTCCCCGGGAAAATTTTCCAAGATCACCGTTAGGAATCCGGGTTCCTTCGGGAAAAATCAACACCCAGACATTCTGCTTCAAAGCCTGTTTCCCCTGCTCTACGATCTGTTGCAGAGAGCGCCTCGGATCGTCACGATCAATAGCAATGGGCTTAGTCAGTCGAAAAGCCCAGCCAAAAAAGGGAATATTCAACAGTGACTTTTTAATCACCTGGGTTTGAGGGGTAAACAATGTCTGCAGAAAGAACGTTTCCCAGGAACTCTGATGGTTACTGACAATGACACAGGGAGTGTCCGGAATATTCTCCTTTCCCTTAATTTCCCATTTTACCCCGGCAATCCAGCGAGCCAGGTTGATGGTGACATGGGCCCAGATTTTTACCAGGGTATGTCTTTTTCTGAAGGGAGCCAGCGGCAACCCTATCAACATGAATGACGACCAGCAGACTGTCCATACAGTCAAAGCCAGGTAGAGTAGAATGGTTCTTAAACTATATACGACAACGGACATTTAAAACCTTTTTCGATGTTGTCATGATTTATGGCTCTTGGCTCTTGGCTCTTGGCTCTTGGCTCTTGGCTCTTGGCTTAAGAAGGCGGCTGGCGGTCAGAAATGCCCCAGCAAATGATCCGCAAAGTCAGCCAGTGATTCAAACACCGGAACACCTTCCAACCCCTCGCCCTTTGCCAGAGTCCTTTCACCTTTCCCTGTTCTTACCAGTGCAGGCTGGCAGTGTTTACGTCTCGCGCATTGCAGGTCTTTTAATGAGTCGCCAACAAGCCAGGCACCACTGGCGGACATATTAAGGTGTTGTTCAATCTGGTCAACCAGACCGGTTTCCGGCTTTCTGCACTGGCAACCTTCGTCAGGTCCATGGGGACAGTATCTGACGCAATCTATATGACCGCCCTGCTCCTGAACCAGCTGGTTCATTCTGGTGTGCATGGCTTCCAGTTCAGAGAGTGGGTAATACCCCCTGGCAATACCTGACTGGTTGGTTGCAACAGCAAGGGTATAACCTGCTTTACTTAACCTGGCGATGGCTTCAATACTGCCGGGAACTGGAATCCATTCATCCACGGAGCGAATGTAGTTATCGGAGTCTTCGTTAACCACTCCGTCACGATCAAGAATAATTAGTGTGTTCATAGACCGATATAATACCTAAAAAAAGAGCGGCTTTTGCCGCTCTTTTATTGCTGTTTATCAGGATTTCTGTAACAACGAAATATCAGCAACGTGCAGGAACAGGCTGCGAAGCTGCTTCAACAGCGCATAACGATTCAGGCGAGTGGCTTCGTCTTCTGCATTCACGAGTACCTTGTCGAAGAAGTTATCAACAATGTCCTTCAATGGTGCAAGACTCTCCATTGCCTGACTGTACTGACGCTGTTCAAGGGCAGGCTGAACTTCTACTTTCTTGTCAGCCAGAGCTTTCGCCAGAACCTGTTCAGCTTCTTCGCTCATCAGGCCAGCATCGACAGAATCCGGAATCAGCAGATCACCGGCTTTGGCCATGATGTTGGAAACCCGCTTGTTGGCAGCTGACAGTGCATCGGCTTCAGCCAGCTGGCTGAAAGCATGAACGGCTTTAATTCGCTGGTTAAAATCGAACGGCTGGGAAGGCTTCAGAGCCATGACTGACAGGAACACCTCGGCAGGAATATTCTCATCCTGATACCAGGCACGGAAACGCTCCAGCATAAATTCCAGAATCGTTTCTGTCAGGCCTTCACTGGCCGGCAGTTCAACGCCCTGTGCCTTGTAACCTTCAATAGCATGATTAATCAGGTCCCGCAGGTCCAGATCCAGCTTTTTCTCAACGATGATACGCAGAACACCCAGAGTCGCACGACGCAGCGCAAATGGGTCTTTGCTGCCAGAGGGTGGCTGTTTGATACCGAAGATACCGGTCAGGGTGTCAATTTTGTCGGCAATGGCAACAGCGCTTCCCGTAAGATTGGACGGCAGTTTATCACCCGCAAAGCGTGGCATATACTGTTCGTTCAGAGCAACGCACACCTCTTCTGCCTCACCGTCAAAGGCACCGTAGTATTGACCCATGATGCCTTGCAGTTCCGGGAACTCCAGAACCATTTCAGAGTTCAGGTCTGACTTGCACAGTTCACCGGCACGTTTAGCCAGCTCAGGCTGTCCACCTTCCTGTTCAGCGATAAAAGCGGCCAGACGGGCGATACGATCCGTCTTGTCATAAACAGAACCTAACTGCTGCTGGAATACAACAGGCTTCAGATTCTCACGGCGGGCTTCCAGTGTGGTCTTCTTGTCGGTATCGAAGAAGAACCTGGCGTCAGCCAGACGTGGGCGGATAACTTTTTCGTTACCTTCCACCACCTGAGTCGGGTCAAGGCTTTCAATATTGGACACAGTGATGAAGTAAGGCATCAGCAGGCCTTCCGCATCCACCATATGAAAGTATTTCTGATGCGCTTTCATGGAAGAGATCAGAGCTTCTGCCGGTACTTCCAGAAACGCTTTATCGAACTGGCCGGACAGAGGCACAGGCCATTCGTTCAATGCCGCCACTTCGTCCAGCAGGTCTTCATCAATCACCGCGGTACCGCCAGCGGCAGCAGCCACTTCGTTCACTTTGGTTTTAATGGTTCTGCGGCGAGCTGCAAAGTCGGCAACGACCTTACCTTCTTCCAGCAGCAGCTTCTGGTAATCTGCCGCTGCGTTAATGGTCAGCGCTTTGTTGGCATGGAAGCGGTGGCCTTTGGTGGTATTGCCGCTTTTCAGTCCAAGGATTTCGCAATCGACGACTTCAGAATCCATCAGCATCACCAGCCAGTGAACCGGACGAACAAATTCAGCCCGGCTGGCACCCCAGCGCATACGCTTGGGAATCGGCAGAGCCGCCAGTGATTTGGAGACGATTTCAGGTAGCAGTTCTTTGGTTTGCAGTCCCGGCTGAATGGCGCGGAAAACCAGCCAGGCGCCTTTCGGGGTTTCCTGTTGCTCCAGCTGCTCAACGGTGACACCGTTAGAGCGGGCAAAACCTTCAGCGGCACGGGTTGGGTTACCCTCAGCATCAAAGGCAGCCTTAACCGCAGGACCACGTCGTTCCAGTTTCTGGTCAGGCTGGGCGGTTTCCAGACCTTTTACCAGCAGTGCCAGTCGGCGTGGTGCAGCGAAAGACTCAAAGCCTTCAAAGGAGAGTTGCGCGTCTTTCAGACCATCAATAATGCCGTCAGTGAAGGCAGCAGACAGTTTTTTCAAAGCTTTTGGTGGCAGTTCTTCTGTACCCAGCTCAACCAGGAAATCTTGTTTACTCATTACTTTTTCTCCTGAGCAGAGAGCTGTTGCGCACTTATTTCATTAAGAGCGTCTTCACGAATCTCATCGCTGGCCATTGGGAAGCCCAGCTTATGGCGTGCGTCGAAGTAAGCTTTAGCCACAGCGCGGGCCAGTGTCCGTACTCGCAGGATGTAGCGCTGACGCTCAGTAACCGAAATGGCATGACGGGCATCCAGCAGGTTGAAGGTGTGGGAAGCTTTCAGCACATACTCGTAAGCAGGCAGAGGCAGGTTTAGCTCAACCAGGCGGGCAGACTCACCTTCAAAGAAATTGAACTGGTGGAACAGTTCCTGAGTGTCGGCATGCTCGAAGTTGAAAGTGGACATTTCCACTTCCTGCTGCAGGAACACGTCGCCGTAGGTGACAGTACCCTGGGGGCCTTCTGTCCATACCAGGTCGTAAACGTTGTCCACGCCCTGAATATACATGGCCAGACGTTCCAGACCGTAAGTGATCTCACCGGTGACCGGGAAGCATTCAATGCCACCGACCTGCTGGAAGTAAGTGAACTGAGTCACTTCCATACCGTTCATCCAGACTTCCCAGCCCAGACCCCAGGCACCCAGGGTCGGGGATTCCCAGTTGTCTTCTACAAAACGAATATCGTGTACCAGAGGGTCAATGCCCATCTCGCGCAGGGAGTCCAGGTACAGGTCCTGAATATTCGCCGGGGAAGGCTTCATCACTACCTGAAACTGGTAGTAGTGCTGCAGACGGTTGGGGTTCTCACCATAGCGGCCATCGGTTGGACGGCGGCTTGGCTGCACATAGGCAGAGTTCCAGTTTTCAGGACCAATGGCACGCAGGAAGGTGGCAGGGTGAAAAGTGCCAGCTCCTACTTCCATATCCAGTGGTTGCATGATCACGCAACCCTGTTTGGCCCAGAATTGCTGCAGGGCAAGAATGAGGCCCTGGAATGTTTTGATGTCAGGCGTGCTTTGAGCAGTCACTTTATTACCTCATGGAGGCTCGAATTCGGTTAGCCGGAAAATGGGGAAGAATTATCGTAAACAGTGGCGGATTATAACGTTTTACGGCGGATAGTATAAGGTTGTGGATAAGATGTTAATTGATGTGGATAAAAGAGTTGTAGGGACTACTTGTCTGCGGGGGAGTGAGTTAACCAATAACTCGCTTTTCCCAGTTGCTTTTGGTTTTCAGCATATTCTTCTGAAGATCCTGAAGAATGATGTCCGGGAATCTATAGAAGCCATCAAATTTGCCTCTGTTTCTCTCATGACCATTTTTCCGGGTTGATAAATAGTGAAAGGCTTCCTGTTTTGAATTAAACATTTTCAATCCAGCTTTGGATGGGTTAGTGAAGAAATCTGTTTCGAAATGAAAATTATGTGGGTCATAAACAACGAAACGGTGACTCCCGCTTCCTATTTTTACTCTGTAAATCGCATAAGCGTAGAGATCCTGGGCGACAATCACAGAAGATGCTTTATCAAAATCATGGTTTTCTATTTCGTTTCGGGTCAGGACTTTTGAATCACAACGGTTATAGTTATGCCCAAATCCTCGTGCTGTTGGTGAACCCTGCTCTGTACCAATCAGGACATAGCCTTCATAGGCTTCCCTGAAAGGTGGTTTCTTATAGCGGTCGGTGTCTCCCAACAGGATTTGCAGAAGAGTCGGGTCAAAACTGTAGCGTTTCCTGAGCAATTCGTTTCTGATACGTTGCTGAGCTGCAGCAGGCATTTCATCGATTTTGTCTTCAATTACTGCAACCAGAACCGGAAATGGAACTTTAATACCAGTTGCCATAAAAATAGCTACCTGAAGCGAATTAAAACCACAAGTCCATTCCGCTATATTGCCAAGATTGCCTGCGTGCAAATGCTGGTAAGGCTTATGATTGCCAACCACCTTACTCTTTAAGTAGGCTAAGGCTCTCTCCGCCCCTTTGATTGAGTACCCGGGAAAACCGCCTCCTCCTGCATCTTCGCCATCGAACGAGCCAGCTCTTACCAGTTTTAGCTGGTTGGTGCTCATGTCTTTAACAACAAGAATTTCATCGCCCGGAACGTAGTCCCGACTGGATTTAGGTTGCAGCTGTACCTTGAATTTTTTGAGGACCTGGTGATTGCTGTTTGAATACGCAATACGCTCAAAGGTTGTAGGCTCTGAAGATTGAAAAGCGATATGAGAGTTCTCCAACCAGTCAGCATCTGCACTTCTGAAACCAAAGTAGGCCTGTTTCAGTAAACGGTGTGATGATGTTGAGGATGGGGTTTCCAGCAAATTCGACTCTCCCGCTGAGATAAAGCGAACTCTGTCAACATCAGACTGATCCAGTTTAAAACCACCCGAAGCTCCTGAGCCTGTTGGTACTGGTGCACCATGCCTTCGTCTTTCCCTCTCAAGCATAAACTCACCGGGTCGGGCTGCTGCGGCTGCACCTGCACCTGGATTAGAGGGGGGGGCTGGCCGGCTCACCATTGAACCAAGAGGAATCATAAACTGCCTGTAATCAACAACAGGCATTGAAGCACCGGTTTCGCTTAAAGCCTCTTTGCTGATCCTTAACTGTTCTTCTGCGGTAGCAGTTTTATTGAATAGGTCTTGTTTTTTAGTGCCTTTGTACTGGTTTTCAATCTGCTCCAGTTTTCTTATCAGTCTGGTTTTTATCTCATTGTACTTTTGTGGATTCGCCCTTAAACGTTCATCGGGCGGCACCACACTGATAAGCGTTCCTTTATCGTTATAGGAAATAGAAAAACCGAGGTTAGCCGGAATACCGGCAGGGTCGCCTCCCAGCCTTTTTAATGCGGGGATGTGATTGACCAGGCTGGCCTGAGCCTGCAGGACAGTGGTTTTACGTAACTGCTGTATATAGTTTGCTTTGGCTACAGCCCTCGCGTTAACGGTGGGAGAGGCGGCGACAGGTCTTATATTCCTCGCCCTCAGAGGCGTGTGTTTCCCGGCTTCCCCCCCCGCAGCTGATAACCCTGAGGGTTCAGCTGTTTTTCTTACCCTTTCGTCAGTGTGTCCGCCGGGTGGAAGGTGATCAGTATCTGATGAATAAGGTGGACGGGTGAATGGCGGTTCGGAGGCAATGGGCATTTGATAAACCGCTTAGTTAATACGTATGATTTTTATCGGTTCGGCGAATCATAAACTTAATAACGCCAGAAGACCGGGGTAAAAAGTACCAGTAGGGTAAATATTTCCAGCCGTCCCAGCAGCATGGCAAAGGTCAGAATCCATTTAGCCACATCGGGCAGACTTTCATAGTTGCCAGCTGCTTCGCCAAGCGCCGGACCCAGGTTGTTCATGCAGGAAGCCACTGTAGAAAAGGCGGTCACAATATCCAGCCCCGTTGCCATCAACAGCAGAAACATGACAACCAGCAGAAAGACATAAGTTGCAAAGAACCCCCAGACTGCCTCACCTGTTCGGCTATGTACTGGCTGTCCGCCCAGTTTGATCGTAATAATTGCGTTAGGATGAACCAGACGATGCAACTCCCGAATGCCCTGTTTGAAGATGAGCATGATGCGCACCACTTTCATGCCGCCCGCTGTTGAACCGGAACACCCCCCGACAAAACTGTTAATAAACAGCAACAGTGGCAGAAAGGTGGGCCAGATTGAGAAACCGCTGCTTGAATAACCGGTTGTTGTGGCAATTGACACCACTTCAAAGACACCGTACTCAACCGCTTTCCAGAGACTATAAGTATCCGACAGATACAGGGTCAGCACCGTAATCAGGGCAACGGTTAAGAGGATTAGTACATACCCTTTGGTTTCCGAGTCCCCTGGATAATGGGAGAGGGTTTTGTTGCGCCAGGCAAAGAAATGCAGGGCAAAGTTAATACCCGCAACAAACATGAAAAAAGTCGTCATTCCATTAATCAGGGGGGACTGGAAATAACCAATGCTGGCATCGTGGGTTGAGAAGCCACCGATGGCAACGGTTGAGAAGCTGTGGCTGATGGCATCGAACCAGTCCATGCCTGCCAGCTTATAGCCAATGGCGCAGGTGACGGTTAAGGCTACATAAAGCTTCCAGAGTGCTTTGGCGGTTTCCTTGATACGAGGTGTCAGCTTGGTGTCTTTTACTGGCCCGGGGGTTTCCGTGCGATACAGCTGCATGCCGCCAATGCCCAGCATTGGCATGATGGCGACGGCAAGAACGATGATTCCCATCCCGCCAAACCACTGGAGCTGCTGGCGATAAAACAGGATCGAACGTGGCATGTGGTCGAGCCCGGTGAGAATGGTCGCTCCGGTGGTGGTCAGCCCTGACATGGATTCAAAGATCGCGTCAGTCACTGACAATGAAGGCACTTTCATCATCAGAAAAGGCAAAGAGCCAACCAGCCCGAGAACCAGCCAGAACAGCACCGTAATGACAAAACCGTCCCGGATTCTCATATTGCCCTGTATCTTCCGGTAGGGAAGCCACATGGACAGCCCGCCCAGTAACGTCAGCAAGAACGTGCAGATAAAGAGTGAAACCTCGGCCTCGCCATAGATTAACGCGACCATCATGGGCGGGATATTCGACAGACTGAATACCATCAATAGGAAGCCCAGAACGGGCAGAACCACTGTAAATTGCATACAACCCCTGTTTTTGTTTTTCTTGCTGCCATGCAAAGGCCTGAGTGGAGTCAGCGCTCCTTTTTTATCAGGCCCGGGGCATTGAACGTTTCAATGCCCCGGTATTGTGTTAAAAGTCAGAAAAATCCCAGACCCACCTGAAAAAGTCGCTCCACTTCGTGGATGCGTTTTTTATTGGTCAGGAACAGAATAATATGATCGCCGGACTCAATACGAGTTGTGTCGTGTGCAATCAACACCTCATCGTTACGGACAATAGCGCCAATGGTAGTGCCCGGTGGCAACTCCACCTCCTGAACCGTGCGCCCTACCACTTTCGATGAATTCTCATCGCCATGGGCAATGGCTTCCATAGCCTCTGCCGCGCCACGACGCAGAGAGTGTACGTTGACCACGTCGCCCTTGCGGACATGCTTCAGCAGGCTGCCTATTGTCGCCAGCTGTGGTGATATCGCAATATCAATTTCACCCCCCTGTACCAGGTCAACGTAGGCAGGGTTGTTGATCAGTGCCATCACCTTGCGGGCACCGAGCCTTTTGGCAAGCATGGCCGCCATAACGTTGGCTTCGTCATCGTTGGTCAGAGCGCAGAACACATCCGTTTCTTCAATATTTTCTGCGATCAGTAACTCTTTATCGGAAGCATTGCCGTTGAAAACCATGGCCTTGGTCAGCGTTTCCGACAGGAACTGGCAGCGTGACATACTGCGCTCAATGATTTTAACCTTGAAATCATTTTCCGCCGATTGCGCCAGCCGCAAACCGATATTGCCGCCCCCGGCAATAATAATACGTTTATAATCGTCATCCAGGCGCTGCATCTCGCTCATCACATCACGAATATGACGACGGTCGGCAATAAAAAAGACTTCGTCGTCTGCTTCCAGAACCGTTGTCCCCTTGGGCATGATCGGCTGACCCCGGCGGAAAATGGCAGCCACACGACTCTCGACGTTTGGCATATGCTCTTTCAGATAACGCAGCTCCTGACCAACCAGCGGACCACCGTAGTATGCTTTCATAGCCACAAGCTGGGCGCGCCCTCCGGCAAAATCCAGAACCTGCAAAGCCCCGGGGCGTTCCAGCAAGCGTCTGATGTAGTTAGTCACCACTTGCTCCGGACTGATCAGGACGTCTACCGGCAGAGCATCGTCACCAAACAGGTTGTCTCTGCTCAGATACGCTGCCTGTCGGATTCGGGCAATTTTGGCAGGTGTATGAAACATGGTGTAGGCAATCTGGCATGAGATCATGTTGACTTCGTCACTGTTGGTGACGGCAACCAGCATATCCGCTTCATCAGCCCCAGCCTGCTTGAGTACTGAGGGGAAAGACGCCATTCCCTGTATGGTACGAATATCAATTCTGTCCTGCAGCTCCCGGAGTCGCTCACCATCGGTGTCGACTACGGTGATATCATTTTCCTCACTGGCAAGGTTTTCAGCGAGGGTTCCACCCACCTGACCTGCCCCAAGAATGATAATCTTCATGACTCAGTATCCTTAACTGCCCTATGCCTGTTTTTTGATCAGGCTATAAAAGAATCCATCCCCACTACCGGGGAAAATCTGTCGTCCAAATCCGGTGTCATAACCCCAGTTGCCTTCAATGGTTTGCAGGCAGGCGTCCGGGTGGCTGCTCAGAAATGCTTCAACCTGTTTGCTGTTTTCAGCAGGCATGACTGAACAGGTAGCGTATAACAGAGTGCCGCCCGGTTTAAGCAATGTCCACATGGTATTGAAAATGCGTTGCTGTAACCGGGCCAGTGCATCAATGTCTTCCGGTTGACGCAGTAACTTGATGTCCGGGTGCCGGCGTATAACCCCGGTTGCTGAACAGGGAGCATCCAGCAGAATATGGTCGTACAGTTGATTGTCCCACCACTGCTCAGGCTGTGTACCATCGCCATGCATCAGGCGGGCGGATAAGCCGATACGGTCAAGGTTCTGCTGAACCCTTGCCAGTCGCTTGTCATCCACATCCAGTGCGTCCAGCTTTATACCCTCGTTTAACTCGAGCAGGTGGCAGGTTTTACCTCCCGGAGCACAGCAGGCGTCGAGAACCTTTTCGCCAGATTTCGTATCAATCAAGACACCAGCCAGTTGCGCAGATTCATCCTGAACGCTGACCCAGCCCTCGGCAAAGCCTGGCAGCTCATCCACAGGCACAGGCTTTGCCAGAGTGATGGCCTGGGGGGCTATGGTGGACGGTGAAGCCTGAATGCAATGATCCAGCAGCTTTTTCAGATAGCGATCACGGGACAGGTGTTTCTCATTGACTCGCAGAGTCATGGGGGGCTGGCTGTTGTTCGCCTTGAGAATACCCTGCCAGTGTTCTGGCCAGCCTTTTTTCAGCTTACCGATTAACCATGCCGGATGGGCGGTGGCGCAGATTTCATCGAAATGGTCGCTGTCCTGATCGTCCAGGTCGTTCAGCTCGTCACTATTACGCTGGGCATTACGCAGGACGCCATTAACCAGCCCTCTCGCCCAGGCTTTGCCCATGCTGCGCGTCACCTGAACGGTTTCCCCGATGGCGGCGTGTGCCGGAATGCGGGTGTAGAACAGCTGGTACAACCCCACCAGAATCAGGCTGTGTACCACCTGCTCCTTCTTTTTGAGCGGCTTATCAACCAGCTTGTTCAGCCAGGCACTGAGGCGGAAGTAGTAGCGCAGTGTGCCGTAACAGAGCTCGGCCAGCAGAGCCTGATCTTTTTTTGGCAAGGTTTCCTGCAGATCAGGCAGAACCTGACTCAGGGATTCACCGGATATGACCCTGGTAACGGCAGTGGCCGCGGCCAGCCTTACAGAAGATTTTCTGGCCATTAGCTGAACCGTTTTCCGGTTGTGAACAACTCTTTTTTGCTATTCAGCAGGTCGCTGACAGACATCGCTTTGCTACCGGGAAGTTGTACTTTGGTAACGCGCAGGATACCGCTTTGGCAGACGATATCCAGCCCTTTCTTATCGGCTCTGAGCAGGGTGCCTGGCCCCTTGTCTGACTCGTTAGTGACAGCGTCATCTACGACGCTGGCTTCCCAGATCCGAATCGCCAAACCCTCAAATTCAGCGGTTGCAACAGGCCATGGGTTAAATGCCCGCACCAGGTTGTGCAGTTCTGAAACCGGGCGGCTCCAGTCAATCCTGGCTTCTTCCTTGCTCATCTTGTGGGCATAGCAGGCCTCAGCATCGTCTTGCTTTTCAGCGATCAGAGTGTCTTCGGCAATCCCGTCAAGCGCTGCGACCAAGGCTGGCTGACCCACTTCAATAAGTCGGTCGTGCAGATCTGAAGAGGTATCCGATTCATTGATTGGGCAGTGGGCCTTGATCAGCATGTCACCCGTATCCAGTCCGGCATCCATTTGCATTATCGTGACGCCGGACTCTTTATCACCGGCTGCAATCGCCCGCTGAATAGGGGCTGCACCGCGCCAGCGAGGCAGAATAGAGCCATGCACATTGATGCAGCCGTGTTTTGGGGTATCCAGAACGACCTGGGGCAGTATCAGTCCGTAAGCGACAACGATCATCAGATCGGCGTTCAGGTCTGCCAGTTCCTGCTGTGCGGCTTCATCACGCAGTGTCTTTGGCTGGTAAACCGGAATGTTGTGCTGCTGTGCCAGCTCTTTCACCGGGCCTGGCTTCAGTTTGCGTCCCCGCCCGGCCGGGCGGTCTGGCTGTGTGTAGACAGCAATGACTTCATGATGTGTATCGAGTACAGCTTGCAGATGCGCACTGGCAAACTCCGGCGTACCGGCAAAGACGATTTTCAGGCTTTTCATTTCGATATTCGGGACTTATGAATGGCTCCGCAGTAGCGGAAATATAGGAGATGACCGTGGATGATAAGGAAACCCGTCGACAGTGTAAAATTTCGATGGCCTGAGTCAACTGGAGAGAAGTAAAGGCCGATATAACTACAAATACTCCGTAAGGATATGGGCATGAAAAAACTACCGCTACTGTTTCTTCTGCTTCTGGTTATAAGCCGTATTGAGGCAAATCTGGTCGGCTTCCCTGATGAAGCCGTACAGCTTGGGTATCAGCCAAATAAAAGCATGGCGGTCTGGCACCTCTTTGAAGGCAAGGCAAAGGATATTCGTCAGCTCAGTTTTGATCGCGCTAGCAGTACTCAGCATGACACTGTGTTTTCAGTTAAATCCTCTGGGAAGGACTGGTTTGTGAAAATAGTCTCTGTCGACCTGGAAGATGAAAAGCCAAAACACTTTGAATATGAATGGGAACTGAAAGCACAGCCTGAGAAGTATGCCCTCCTGGAAAAAGTCAATGGAAAAATCGTCTTTGCGGATCGGGCTGCTTTTTTTATTTATGATGGTAGTTTGTATTATGTTGCCAGTTATCCTTTTGTTCCCGGCAAGACGATTGATTCAGTGGTTGAGCAGTATATCAAGGCTGAACGATCCACAGACTCAGTAATGTTTTATAAGGCTCTTTATCGATACGCTCAGGTATCCGCTCTTTTGAATTTTGATCCGGATAACATTCCAAAAAAGGGAGAAGATATTCTTGAACGTCCTGCACAGATCTACCTTGAAGACAGAAATGGCTTTAATGAGCTTTATGATGAAACTCAGGATACTATTTACCTGATTGATTACCCTCTGGACCATGAACTCTATCAGGTTGATATTCCAGTAAAGCACTATATGTATGCAATCATTGAACTGTTCGATGACCCTGTTGGAGAGGAAGTCTGTGGTGTCAATAACACCTGTCTCCCCATAATTATCAACATTTTCATCAGGGGATATTCCGATGCTTTACCGAAGTATGGTTATGATTTTCTGAGTCGTACTATCGGGAACTATATATTGGAGATTGCTGAAAAAGGGTGTAATGACGAGCTTGAGGAGCTCAACATTAGCATTGATGATGAAGATAAAGACCCTGAGGATTTTTGTGAACTTAAGAAACAGCTATTGCAGATAATGCCAGACTTAAACGTTTAGGAATCAATTCCCCTTATCCGCCTGATAAATAATTCGGGTGTCTCTTGTTGTGATTCTCCGACAATTCGGCAGAGTTTCTCCGGTAATCTGCTAAATTCACCTTTCTTTCTGGCTTGCCCGGTTTCATGCCGTTGTCTTTTCTGATTGCAACCAGCAAGAACCACAGGTATAGACGATAATAATACCAGAACCGCTATAGACGCCTGAAAATCTGGTGTTTGCTTAACACAGGTTTTTCGAGCCATGTTATGGAGTATTGATCATGCCAAAAATAACCTGTGCGGTATGTAAGAAAGTTTGTTAGTCGCCCCACCATTTCACCGAACACATGCGAAGTCATACCGGTGCAAAACCTCTTCAGTGTCCGTTTTGTTTTAAAGCTTTTGCAAGTGAGAGAAATTTTATAAGACATAAGCGAATCCATACCGGTGAAAAACCTTATGAGTGCGAAATTTGTAATAAACGCTTTTCTGACAAAAGTAACTTTAATCGCCATAAACAAAGTCATACCGGTAATAAACCTTTTCGCTGCCCGAATTGTGATAAAAGCTACACTTCAGCCATCAACCTCACGGCACACAGAAAAAAACACCATTCAAATCAAGGAACCAGTGCTGTTACCACAGTCCATTCTCAGGTAGAGCCAACGGGTATAGTGATGACAACAACCCAGACCATCGCCTCCTTGAGCAGTGTTACGGCCATAAGCAACATAGTGTCTTCTCACGGAACGGCCTGTTCCGTGAATCGGTATGCGCCTGCCGCCACTTTCTCAACTGTTTTTCAGGAGGGAGAACAAACAGTTAAATAAAAATGCAACAATCGCAACATAACTTGTTATACTGACAACAACATAGATAGCCAGAGGCGTTTATTTTGTGGGTATCCACAACCAAACTTGCCAAGATTGAGGGCGTAACAACCCAGACAATAAGGCGAAAGATCGAAAGCGGTCATTACGAGAAAATAATGCAAACGAGCGGGGGGCACTACCGCATATTCATCAACCAGCAGAGGAAGATATGCTATGCAAGGGTTAGCTCAGGGAAGCAAAAATCTTCCATTGCTACGCAAAGGCGACGCTTGCTCGAAAGGTATCCTGACGCAGAATTTATCAGTGACATTGCCAGTGCTTTCAACTTTAAACGAAAAGGACTGCAAACCATTCTGGAATCAGCGATGTGCGACCATCCAACCCACATTGTGGTTACCACAAAAGACAGGCTCGCACGATCAGGATTCGAACTTATCAAGTGGCTCGTTGAATTATCAGGAGGACAAATCGAAGTTTTGGATGACTCGAATGGTTCCGGTGAAGCCTTTGATACCCATGAGCTTATCGGTTTCATTACCTCGTTCTGCAACAGCCACTACGGACAGCGTTCCGCTAAAAGGCGCAAAGATCGTAGCATCAAAAAGGATCAGAATTTACCCGGAGAATGAACCGGCCTACAGGGATGCACTTGCTCTTTACAGGCGTTCTTACAACCTGGCTGTAGAGCGGTTCCGCAATGACAAATACAAGGACGAAAATGGTAAATTTATTAATATGCGCCCGTCGATAAAGGCTCAGGTGGAGAAGGAGCAAAAAGACAATGGACGGGCTTATAACTCTATTATTTCAGATAATGGAACACTAGCGGCAGCGACAACATTCAAGTCTGTTTGCAGTAAAAACAAAAAACTCAAAGGGGCAAGTGAAGGTTTCTCAGAAATAAGTTTTAAGAGCCGTAAAGGAAGCAGGCACTCATTCTCTATTGATAGACTGCCAAAGGGATTGAACCCTTGCGTTAATGCGTTGGGCAGAATCCATCTAACGGAAGAAGTGCCTGCCGAAGCCATTGGTAAATCATGCGTTATTACCTGTGACAAAGGGCGCTGGTTCATTCAGGTTCAACAACACATAGAACTCAATGCCGATATCCAAGGCGCAGTGAAGTGTGTTGGGATAGACCCCGGAGTGCGAACTTTTGCTACCTGTTTCAGCGATAAAGAGGCTTTAATTGCAGGAAATGACTTTGCCAAAAAAAAGTTGTTCCCGCTTATGAAACGAGTTGACAATCTCATTGGGCAAAAACAAAAGATTCTGAACACCCAAAAAGGCATAAAGTTTCCTGACATGCCTCAGTGGGCGCAGGATCGTATTGTCAACTTTGACAAAGAGATTAACCGCCTCAAGTGCAAGAAAGATGACATTATTCTGGACTTGCATAACCGACTGGCGTTCGAGCTTGTATCCAATTATGACGTTATCTTTCTGCCGTCTTTCGAGACGAGGGGTATGGTCACACGAAAAGACAAAAAGGTGCGTACCATACGCCGGAATACCTGCCGCCAGATGCTAGATCTCAATCATTACGGGTTTAAGGTGCGTTTGAAGTGGTACGCCAGAAAGTACGGAAAGCACGTTGTGGATTGCAATGAAGCGTACACGTCAAAGACCCGCTCATGGGATGGCAGTATTGATGATCGGCTTGGTTCATCAAAAGTTATAAAAGGCAATGGTTTCACCGTTGACAGAGACATCAACGGTGCGAGAAACGTCCTTCTTAAAAATCTAACAAGGCAGCTTGAGCCTTAATCATAACAACGAATGTTGCGTTCGTTGCGGTTTTAATCAAGAGTAGTCACGGATATCAGCTATCCGCCGGTGGAGGAATCTATCGATGAGATGTTTCCTGCAATACAGCATGAATCACTTGATAATATTGCTACGGGCAATGAAAGTGAAAATAACGATCTAACTGAAGCCACGGACTGACTCCCGGACTTTTGGCTTGATTAGGATCTTCGCCACCTCCTTACTGTCTACCCGCTTGCCGGAGAGTTTTTCTTACGCCACTGTCAGGCGCTTATGCTTAACCATCTTCTTTCTGATTGCAACCAGCAAGAGCCACAGATATAGACGATAATAATACCGGAACCGCTATAGTCGCCTGAAAATCTGGTGTTTGCGTAGCGCAGGCTTTTCGAGCCTTGTTATAAAAGAGGGGTTGGTCATGCCACAAGTTATCTGTGATGTATGTAAAAATGCTTTTCGGTCAAAGAGTCGTTTAACCGAACATATGCGAACTCATACTGGCGATAAACCTTTTCAGTGTCCGATTTGTCCTAAAGCTTTTTCGACCGAGAGCAATTTTAGAAAGCATAAGCGAATCCATAGCGGCGAGAAACCTTATGAGTGTGAAACTTGTCGTAGATGCTTTGCTGACAGTAGTACCCTGAATCGCCATAGAAAAATTCATATCAGTAATAAACAAGCTTTCCACTGCCAGGATTGTACTAAAATCTACGCTTCAGCCCAAAATCTCAGGAGACACAGAGGCAAAAAACATTCAAATCAAGTAATCAGTACTTTTACCACAGTCCATTCTCAGGTAGAGCCAACGGGTGTAGTGATGACAACAACCCAGACCATCACCTCCTCGAACAGTGCTACGGCCATAAGCAACATAGCGTCTTCTCTCGGAGAGGCCTGTTCCGTGACTCAGTATATGCCTGCCGCCACTTTCAGAACTGTCATTCAGAAGGGAGAACAAACAGCATTCACGGAGATCAGCTATCCGCCGTTGGAGGAATCTATCGCTGAGATGTTTCCAGCAATACAGCATGAGTTACGCGATAATACTGCTACGGGTAACAGAAGTGAAAGCAACGATCCAATTCAAGCCGAAGACTTACTCCCGGACTTTTGGCTTGATTAAGATCGTCGCCACCTCTTCACTGTCTAGCCGTTTGCCGGAGATTTTTTCTTATGCCACTGTCAGGCGCTTATGCTTAACCATCTTCTTTCTGATTGCAACCAGCAAGAGCCTCAGATATAGACGATAATAATACCGGAACCGCTATATTCGCCTGAATATTTGGTGTTTGCTTAGCACAGGTTTTTCGAGCCTTGTTATAAAAGAGGGATTGGTCATGCCAGCAGTTACCTGTGAAGTATGTCTAAAAGTTTTTCGGTCACGCAGTTGTTTCACCGAACATATGCGAACTCATAGTGGCGAAAAACCTTTTCGGTGTCCGATTTGTCCTAAAGCTTTTGCGACCCAGAGCAATTTTAAAAAGCATGAGCGAATCCATACCGGCGAAAAACCTTATAAGTGCCGAGCTTGTAATAAACGCTTTGCTGACAAAAGTAACCTGGATCGCCATATAAAAAGTCATATCGGTAATAAACCTTTCCACTGCCTGGATTGTTATAACAGCTACACTACAGCCCAAAATCTCAGGATACACAGAGGCAAAAACCATTCAAATCAAGGAACCTGTACTGTTACCACAGTCCATTCTCAGCTAGAGCCAACGGGTATAGTGATGACAACAACCCAGACCATCGCCTCCTTGAGCAGTGTTACGACCATAAGCAACATAGCGTCTTCTCACGGAACGGCCTGTTCCGTGAATCGGTATGCGCCTGCCGCTACTTTCACAACTGTCATTCAGGAGGGAGAACAGACAGCATTCACGGAGATCAGCTATCCGCCCTTGGAGGAATCTATCGCTGATATGTTTCCAGCGATACAGCATGAGTTACGCGATAATACTGCTGCGGGTAATAGAAGTGAAAGCAACGATCCAATTCAAGCCGAAGACTTACTCCCGGACTTTTGGCTTGATTAGGATCGTCGCCACCTCTTCACTGTCTAGCCGTTTGCCGGATATTTTTTCTTACGCCACTGTCAGGCGCTTATGCTTGACCATCTTCTTTCTGATTGCAACCAGCAAGAGCCACAGATATAGACGATAATAATATCGGAACTGCTATAGTCGCCTGAATATTTGGTGTTTGCGTATCGCAGGTTTTTCGAGCCTTGTTATAAAAGAGGGATTGGTCATGCCACAATTTATCTGTGATGTATGTCTAAATGCTTTTCGGTCACGCAGTTGTTTAGCCGAACATATGCGAACTCATACTGGCGAAAAACCTTTTCAGTGTCCGATTTGTCCTAAAGCTTTTTCGACCCAGAGCAATTTTAGAAAGCATGAGCGAGTCCATACCGGCGAGAAACCTTATGAGTGTGAAACTTGTCGTAGATGCTTTGCTGACAGAAGTAGCCTGAATCGCCATAGAAAAATTCATATCAGTAATAAACAACCTTTCCACTGCCTGGATTGTAATAAAATCTACACTACAGCCCAAAGTCTCAGGCAACACAGAGGCAAAAAACATTCAAATCAAGGAATCAGTACTGTTACCACAGTCCATTCTCAGGTAGAAGAGCCAACGGGTGTAGTGATGACAACAACCCAGACCATCGCCTCCTCGGGCAGTGCTACGGCCATAAGCAACATAGTGTCTTCTCGCGGAGCGGCCTGTTCCGTGACTCAGTATATGCCTGCCGCCACTTTCAGAACTGTCATTCAGAAGGGAGAACAAACAGCATTCACGGAGATCAGCTATCCGCCGTTGGAGGAATCTATCGCTGATATGTTTCCAGCAATACAGCATGAGTTACGCGATAATACTGCTGCGGGTAATAGAAGTGAAAGCAACGATCCAATTCAAGCCGAAGACTTACCCCTGGACTTTTGGCTTGATTAAGATCGTCGCCACCTCTTCACTGTCTAGCCGTTTGCCGGAGATTTTTTCTTACGCCACTGTCAGGCGCTTATGCTTAACCATCTTCTTACGAATACGGTCCTGCTTCAGTTTGGACAGGTAGTCCACAAACAGCTTGCCATTCAGATGATCGATTTCGTGCTGAACACATACAGCGGCCAGACCATCAAAATCCATAGAATACTCATTACCGTCACGATCCAGAGCCGTCAGGCGCACGGAGGCAGGACGGTCCAGCAACTCATACACACCCGGTACCGATAAACAACCTTCAGAGATATCGGTCAGATCTTCAGTCAGGGGCTCAAAGGTTGGGTTAATCAGCACCAGAGGCTTGCTATTGTTTTCAGAGAAATCCATGACCACGATGCGCTGATGAATATTCACCTGAGTGGCAGCCAGACCAACGCCTTTGGCGTTGTACATGGTTTCCAGCATGTCATCAACGATCTTGCGAACATCATTGTTCACTTCGCTGATTGGCCTGGCGATGGTGCGCAGCCTTTCGTCAGGGTATTCCAGAATATCGAGCAGTGCCATGGGAGTCTCTGATTGAAAAATTAAATTAAAATCTAATTTTAAATTTCTTTTCTGTATATAGGTAGTTTTAAGTTCATTACTGCTGCTGCAACCTGTATCTATTCAGAAAGATGCGCTCTGGTCGAAATTTCTGGTAACACTCACTGCCCGTCCGGAGCGTTAGTTGATGCACTTCGGGCAATGATTTAAATAAAAATCAGGAATCACCCGGTCATGAAAAGCTTCGTTCTTGGGGTCTTACTAACCTGTGTTGCCACATCCGGGTTTGCCTTCACAAGCCCGATCAAACCTGACTCCCCAAGAGAATATATCGTTACCAGGGGCGACACCCTGTGGGATATATCCAACCGCTTTTTGAAAAGCCCCTGGCTGTGGCCGGAAATCTGGCATGCGAATGCCCAGATTCATAACCCTCATCTTATTTTTCCCGGAGATGTGATCAGTCTGGTGTATATCGGAGGTCGCCCACGACTGACGATTGTACGACGAGGTGAAAGCGGCCGGACGATAAAACTCAGCCCGAAAATTCGCACTCTCCCGGCAGAGTCTGCCATTCCTGCTATTCCTCTTCAGGCGATAGACTCTTTCCTGAACAGCAGCCGGATATTTACCAATATGCAGGAAATGGAGGCAGCGCCCTATGTATTTGGAACCAGACAACAGCGGATTATCGCCGGTACAGGCGACCGGATTTATGCCAGAGGCCAGGTGAAAGCCCTGCATGGAAGAACCCTTGGCGTTTACCGTTCTGGTCAGGTTATTTCCGATCCGGCCAGTGGTGAGCTGTTAGGTGTGGTCGCTATCGATATTGCCAACGCGGCCATGGTTAAAACCTCCGGGGAGGTTGCCACTCTCAGGTTGCTAAACAGCAATAAGGAGGTTCGCGCCGGTGATCGGGTGTTACCCGCCGACACTTTCTCACAAGCGACCACCTTTTTCCTCCGCGCTCCGGATGCGCCCGTGGAAGGAACCGTTGTCTCTGTGATTGAAGCGGTTGACCGAGTTGGTCGACTCAATACGGTTATCATCAATAAGGGTTTGCGGGAAGGTCTGAAACAGGGCGACCTTCTGAGTGTTCATAAAAGCCTTCAGGTTAAAGACCCTGTCTCCGGGCAGAGCCTTCAACTTCCACCTGAGAGAGTGGGAATGATAATGGTTTATCGTCCGTTCGAAAAATTGAGCTATGGTATTGTGCTGTCAGCAAACGAAGACATAACGATTGGGGATAACATAAAGAGCCCGGAATGACCCTTGAACTAACCAGACAACATGCCGAACACCAGGCATCGCAACAGCAGGAATGGCAGCAACTGAGCCAATGGTTGCTGCTTTCATTTATTCCCGGGCTGGGTGCTGTTCGTTACCGGTCACTGCTCAAAGAATTTGGTCATCCGGAAGCTATTCTTTCAGCCTCCTTTCAGCAACTCAAAGCCGGCTTGCCTGATAAGCTCGCACAGAATATTGCCGGAAACCCGGAAACCCCTGACATCAGTGAACGGCTTACCTATACCCGGAACTGGCTGGAATCCAGTGAAGCCCACCATATCCTCAGTGTTAGCTGTCCGGATTATCCCGCCCGATTGAAAGAGATCCCGGATGCACCACCACTGTTGTATGTGGTTGGTAATCCAAAACTGTTGTCAGAACCCCAGCTGGCCATAGTCGGCAGTCGTCGCCCTACCCCACAGGGAGGCAGGCTGGCTTATGATCTTGCCCTTGAACTGGGTAAAAGCGGTCTGGTTATTACCAGCGGACTGGCGCTGGGTATTGACGCCGCTGCTCACCAGGGGGTTTTAAGCAGTTATGGCAGTACCGTCGCAGTATTAGGCACAGGTGTTGACCAGGTTTATCCCCGCAACCATCGCAACCTTTACTCCCTGATTGCCCAGCAGGGGGCCATTGTCAGTGAGTTTCCATTGGGAACATCTGCCAGTCCCGGACACTTTCCCAGACGTAACCGCATCATCAGCGGACTATCGCTTGGTGTTCTGGTGGTTGAAGCCGAGCAGAAAAGTGGTTCATTGATTTCTGCCCGTCTGGCCGCGGAACAGGGGCGGGATGTATTTGCGGTTCCCGGCTCAGTGCTAAACCCTCTCTCCAAGGGCTGTCACCAGTTATTGCGGGAAGGCGCGGTTCTGGTAGAAAGCCATGAAGATATACTGGTTGAACTTCAGCCTCTGCTTGAGCCAATGCTGGAGGAAGAAGAAGCTGAACCAGAAATAGTCAGCGATGTGATTAACAGTCAGCATCTGCATGTTCTGGACTGCATGGGTTTTGATGTGGCCAGTATGGACTTGCTCAGTCAGGTATCAGGACTGCCCTGCGAAGAACTGTCGGTGGTTCTGACCGAGCTGGAAATGGAAGGGCTGGTGCAGTCGGTCCCGGGTGGTTTTCTGAGGGTGAGATAGCTGACCATTCACTGAGTGCCCAGTTTATTATGAATTTCAGAAAACATTTCTTTTAGAAGAGGTGTCTGTATTTTGTCTGAATAGGACCGAATCTCTTTGGTGGCTTCATTTATATCATCCGTACCGTATGAAATACTTAATGCCTGAAACCAGATATTGATTTGTCTCAACAAGGCGATGTCCTGCCACTCTTCAGGTAACTGTTGTACGGATTCTTCTTCGATTGCTTTATCAATTTTGCTGATAGCCTGCCACAGCTGACTGTTATCATCGATTGTTTGCTCAATCAACCCCTTTAGCACAGGTGAGGCATTGTACTGAGTGGTCAGGGTATTTATGAATGCTTTTATAATTGAGGGGTCTTTTAACAGCTGTCTCAGAGCGTTGGCTTTTTCTTCCGGAGAGAAATAATGGAAATAATCGTACATTATTTTCTGGTTATTATCTTTAGCAATGCGGGCAAATTCGTCATTAAGGTACCGTTGTAAAATCATCCACTCGTGCAGGGGGAGCTTGCCCATAGAAATAGCCCTGAAAAGACTCAGTTCCCCCGTTGTTCCTACTACAGGTTGAGAAAAATAGGCAAGGGATTGAGCCAGTAGCTCCGGAGTTGGGAATAAATTAACTACATTGATCTGAATCCCATGCTTGTCTTGCCGAGTGGGGCGCAGGTCGAACGTTAACCCGGCTGACTGATTTGACCAGAAGTTGACCCGGGTAATATTAACCTTGCGCAGAGCATCGATAACAACGGAATCATTAAAATCCTCTGCTTTCATCTTCATTACTAATGTCAGTTTTTTCTTGTTTGACGCTAGAGATATGGTTTGTATGAATTGAAGGTTGGCAAATAATGTATGCATGTAGGAGTAGTAATAATCACCTGACTGAAAAAAAGACAGGGATTTTTTTCTGTTATCCTGACCGGTCAAAGCATAGATTTCGGCTTCTGATAGCAGGTCAAGTTGTTTTAAATAGTCTGAACGTTCTCCGGGTTTGTTCAGCAACAAGCCTATTTTATGACTTCTAAGGCCAAACTCTCTGGCAAGGTTTGCCTGCAAGGGGGTATACGTATTCACCTCCTTTTCACTAATGTCTTTGGCATACTCAATCATTTCTTTAACGTATTCGAGACTAAGGTTTTTAAAACTTTTTTCTAAATTGAGTGTCTCTGTCGACAGCAGTTTTCTGGTTAAACTCTGGTATTCTTTATCCAGATCAAATATATCAGTCAGGTTTTCAGTGTGGTGTAAGGTTTCAAAGAAGGAGTAAGGGACTCTGAATCGCTTGCCGTCTGGTACCAGATCACCCATCACATCGTTAACCAGGGCAATAGTCTGGCGGCTGTTCTGTATCCATCTACTGGCTTTTTCTTCGTTTAGCGGACTTTCCTCCAGGTCTTCATCCATAAATAATAAGAGGTCGTTTGAATCAGCAGGAAACTGGAATATTCGCTTAACGGTGTCTGCCTCCTCCGTTATGCCGAGCATGATCCGCTTAAAAGGAATTGGCTTTTTTCTGTCTTCATTAATAACTTCCTGAAATCTGAAAAGGAAAGCATAAATCCCAAAGCCGGTGCCTGCACTTTCACTAATTAATACCAGATCTTTGCCCCGGTTTTTTTCTGGTTGTGTAGCAGCATACAGCATTATGGCCACTTTTTGGCCGGGCATAGTGTAGGGGATGCCGAACAGACTGTTTTCTGCAAATGCATGACGATGCAGCAGCAGAAAAAAGAACAATAGAACAGGCGACTTAAAGAAACAGAATTTACCTCGTAGTATTTTATAAATCATCGTATTGGAATCCTGTTATTAATAGTATTTGTTATGGATTCAAAAGCTGACTTCTAGGTGAGGATGGCTTAAATCAATATGCCATACCTTTGACACTTGTTTCAATAAGCCATTTCCAGCCCTTTATGACGGCCTGAGACATAGTTATAAAGACCTGTTAAAATACGACACTTGCTGATCAATCCAAATGGAAGTGTTATGACGAAGCCATTCGTTGCTATTCTAATGGGGTCTGATTCGGACCTGCCTAAGGTGCAGGCCGCCATCGACGTTCTGAAAAAACTGGATATTCCGGTTGAAGTAAAAGTGCATTCCGCACACCGAACTCCGGAAGCGACTCACCAGTTTGTCACCGATGCAGACAAACGTGGTTGTGCTGCGTTCATCGCCTGTGCAGGTATGGCGGCTCATCTGGCAGGTGTCGTTGCTTCCCTGACGATCAAGCCGGTTATTGGTGTACCGATTGATGCGGGCCCACTGGACGGTCTGGACGCTCTGCTGTCTACCGTACAAATGCCCGGTGGCATTCCAGTGGCAACCGTTGCTATTGGTAAGGCGGGTGCTAAAAACGCAGGTTATCTGGCGGCACAGATCATTGCCCTGGGTGACAAAGAGTTGGCTGGACGCCTGAAGATGGAGCGTCAGGCCAACGCTGAAGAAGTACTGGCAAAAGATGCGGCTCTGCAACAACAGCTGAACGGTTAATATGACAGCTACCCCTGATGTAAATTCTGAGGAATCTTCTCTGGAAAAAACTCCGGAAAACGCTCCTGAAAAAAGCGTATCTACCGCACAGGCAGCGGTTGTCGTGCATCAGGGAGGTGTTATTGCCTACCCTACTGAAGCGGTATGGGGGCTGGGCTGTGATCCGTGGAACAGGGATGCGGTGTATCGCATTCTGGATATCAAAGCCCGCCCCGTCGAGAAAGGCATGATTCTGGTAGCGGCGTCTGAATCTCAGATTGCGCCGTTACTGGAGCCGCTGACGGCAATACAGCGGCAAGCCCTTTCTAACCGCTGGCCAGGTCCGTTCACCTGGCTGATTCCTGATATTAACCACTGGGTTCCGGACTGGGTAAAAGGCCAGTTTGATACCGTTGCGGTGCGTATCAGTGACCATCCGGTTGTACAGGCTTTATGTGAAGTGACCGGACACCCTCTGATTTCTACTTCTGCAAACCGGGCAGGAGAACCTCCTTTATTAACCGAGCAGGCACTGCAACTGCACTTTGGTACACAGGTCGACCTGATCGTGCCCGGAGAAACCGGTTCGCAAAATACACCCTCTGAAATTCGTGACTTACGAACCGGGCAGATCATCCGGTCCGGCTGAGTTGCCGATATACGCCATCTGCGCGTATGGGATGAAACATGACAACGACAAAAACAGAACAGGTCAAAAACTATTTACTGTCACTGCAGGACGCTATCTGTACCGCCATTGAAAAGCAGGAGGGTGGCACGACTTTTCGTGAAGAAAGCTGGGAATACCATGGTGGCGGTGGGGGACGTGCGAGAGTACTTGAAGGTGGTCGGGTATTTGAAAAAGCAGGCGTAAACTTTTCATGGGTTACCGGCGAACGGTTGCCTGCTTCCGCGACGGCTAAACGCCCGGAGCTGGAAGGCCGAAGCTTTCAGGCCATGGGGGTATCGCTGGTTGTTCATCCGGACAACCCTTTTATCCCTACGTCCCATGCCAACGTTCGGCTGATAGTGGCAGAAAAAGAAGGGGAAGAACCGGTCTGGTGGTTTGGTGGCGGCTACGACCTGACGCCTTATTACGGTTTTGAAGAAGACTGCAGGCATTGGCACACCACGGCAAAGACAGCCTGTGAACCTTTTGGCAAAGACGTTTACCCGCGCTACAAAAAATGGTGCGATGATTACTTTTTCCTGAAGCATCGCAACGAGCCAAGAGGGATTGGCGGGCTGTTTTATGATGATCTGAACGAATGGCCTTTCGAGCGCTGTTTCGAGTTTATGCAGGCGGTTGGCAATAGTTACATTGACGCCTATATTCCCATTGTTGAAAAGCGCAGGCAAACCCCTTTCACTGAGCAGCATAAACAGTTTCAGCAGTATCGGCGTGGACGGTATGTTGAATTTAACCTGGTCTATGATCGTGGCACTTTGTTCGGTTTGCAGTCAGGAGGGCGTACAGAGTCTATCCTGATGTCGTTACCACCGGTCGTACACTGGAATTACAACTGGCAGCCACAACCGGGAAGTGAAGAAGCACGCCTGTACGACTATTTTCTAAAGCCCAGAGACTGGGTAAATGGTTCTGAGGAGTCTCACTAATGGCTGGCCCTGTTGACCTGTACGCTGTAATGGGAAACCCTGTTGCTCACAGCAAATCACCGTACATACATGCTTTATTCGCCAGCCAGACGGAGCAGCGGCTGCATTATAACGCCCGGCTGGTACCTGTGGATGGTTTTGCTGAAGCCCTTAACCACTTCTTTAAAGAAGAACGTGGTGGACACGGCTTGAGCATTACGGTTCCTTTCAAGGAGCAGGCGTGGGAGCACGCACAACACCGCACGCCCAGGGCTGAAAAAGCCGGGGCTGTGAATACCTTGTGGATAAGCAACGACGGTATGCTTTATGGCGATAATACCGACGGTTTTGGGCTAGTGCGTGATTTAACCGTGAATCATCAGGTTGACCTCGAAAATACCCGTATTCTTATTCTGGGGGCGGGTGGTGCCGTGCGTGGCGTACTTGACCCCATACTGGAACAGAAGCCCGCAGAGCTGGTAATAGCCAACCGCACCGTCAGTAAAGCGGAAGCACTGGCTGAACGGTTTCCCGGTCAGCCAGTTTCAGCGGTTGGCTTTGCCGACCTGTCAGGGCGTTTTGACCTGATCATTAACGGCACTTCAGCCAGTTTAAAGGGTGACCTCCCTCCCCTGCCCGCTGAGATTGTTGATCAACAGACCGTTTGCTACGACATGATGTATGGCAAAGAAATAACCGTATTCAATCAATGGGGTCTTGCACAGGGTGCCAGAAAAGCGATTGACGGTCTGGGCATGCTGGTGGAACAAGCGGCTGAACAGTTTCAGATCTGGCGTGGTGTACGTCCGGATACTCTTACCGTGTTGCAACGACTTCGGGAAGATATGGCTTGAAAAAAGGCGGGCTGATGAAACTCACTAATCTGCAAAAAGGCGACCTGTTGTTCCAGTTGCGTTCGGGCGGCGAGCTGGAATACGCCATCAGTCGTGTTTTTGCCGGTTACAACGGTATGTTGCTGAACCATGTGGCGGTCTATTGTGGTGAGGAAAAGTGTGGCGAAGGAAAGGTGGTTGAGGCGACTATGCCACAGGTACGCTGCATCAGCCCGGAACAGTTTCTACAACACTCTGTTCTGGATACTTCCGGACGATACTGCGTTGTTCACGCCAGACTGTTGCCTGAGTATCAACACCTTAATGAGAAAGCGGTTGAGTTTATCCTCGATCAGCTGGATAAGCCCTATGACAGTCACTACACGAGTAAAGAAAAAGGCTGGTATTGCAGTGAGCTGATTCTGGAAGCCTGGCGATTTGCCAACCATGGTCGTTTTGTTTTTCCACAAACCCCAATGGGATTCAGGGATATGGAAACCGGAGAGCTACTTCCTTACTGGATTCGGCATTATAAACAAAACGGTCAGTCGGTTCCTGAAGGTGAACCCGGATCTCATCCGGCATTGCTGTCATGTTCAGGCAAGCTGGATATTATAAAAGTCATTGGTCAACTACCCTCGAGGCTGGATTCATTAGGCATATTGGAACCATCGCAACAGATTAGCTGAAAAGTCGCACTCCGTTGAATTCACCCTGTCGTCATTCAATTCGATTTGAAGGTTTTACTCTGGCTCCTATACTCACAGCCACTTCTGAGGAGGCGGTAATCTACCATGGATGAGTATCCCTGTCTTTGCTGTGGTGGTGATGGCTGAGTACTCATTCCTTTCTCTTACTCAGCTTGTAGAGCAAAAGAAAGAGTTAAGGTTTTAATGAAAATACTCGCAAATTATTTTAAATATTTCATTCTGTTTGCGTGGTCGTTTTATTCTGCCAGTAGTTATGCCGTCGAAACGACCACTCTGAACTGGGAAGTCACTTATCCGGCAAAGAAAGAAAAAACAAAAACATTCACTACGGTTCTTTTGGAACGTTCTGGCATTATACCAGGGGTGACTTACTCCACTTACAACAGTGCTGAAGACTCGCAGCAACTCGCAAGCATTGGTATAGAGCGCTCCCGCATTTACATGTCCAGAGAAGAAGACTTTTTTTCTTCTCCAGTAAGGCAATATGGACCCAGTGTCGTCAGAATTCTGGCTGATAACTTAATTGAGGAAAACTCTCAAACAGATGGTTCTTTTAACCCGGCAAGAGAACGAACGGTATCGTTTAGTCTGTTTCCCGTACATTTGTTCTCCAGATTCGGCAGGATACCTGAGAGTTTTGTTATAGACAGAGTTCATCGTCTGGGACCTGATACGGTCTATGCAACTCTTCGGGCTCCTGACTATGCCCATCACTATTGGGATGCTGGTCAGACAACAGGAAGGAACGTGGCTTCTGAGAGTGGACGTATTGCGCAATCGAACACAGTGCGACGTGTTGAAACCTTCTCTAATGAAGGATTTGCAGATAACGTTGGAGGGGCAGTAGCAGGCGACGTTGTTGAAAATAACTCAGTAACCGCTCAGGGCTTTCCGGAGACTGAAACACGATTTGAGATTAGTGTCATATTCCAAAGATTTAATTTTAACGATTTTCAGAGTTCAATTTTACTCATGCTACAAAATCGCGCACAAACCATTCCGGCTCCATACCGGCTAATTGTGGTCGATCAGGCACTTAATGATGAATCAGTCACTTCCCTTCTGGACGAAAATGCTGAACAAAGGGTTTATTTTGAAGTAAATCTGGAATTAGACACTATCCGCTTACTGCCTGGTCTGTCAGTCACTGAACCACAACGCAACCGGGAAAATTTAAATATCCAGGCCGTAGAGCGGCAGTCAGTAAGGCAATATGTTAATCAGTTTTTCTTAACGTATTTTCTCTGCTGCTGTGGTGACACACTCCCTCCACTAAATCGGCAAGCGGATTCTAGTGGGGGCTTCTAATCGGAAATTACGTGCGACCCACTATGTCAAATAACATAGCCTCTCGCTGTCGTACAGGTTGCCGAACCACGACAGGGGAACTCTTTACACATACGCTGTGTCCCAGCGCATCGGCGGTAGAAGCCAGAAAACGGTTGTGTTTTCCTGATTTGTTTCTCGTAGTTAGTCCAGCAACGGTGACGCTTGAGTATTTGTCCAGAGTATCTGTCTGTCGAGTAGGCTGTTGTCTCAGCCACCAAGCCCATTATGCAGGGTTTCGTTAGTACATGGGCTTGCTCTACGCAAGCCTCGCTATCCATCTCCATCCGTCGCGCCGCTCCCAATGAGAGGCTATGGATGGAGAATTTCGCAAGGTTCGTTAAAAGCAGAAAATAGTCTCGACCTGAAGAATTAACCGCACAGAACCTGCACGCCGAACCAGATAGCCATTCAGGTCATACTGACAGTGACTGCCTGATCACAAGTAGTCATTGCTGGTACTACTTTCGAAAACCTTGCAGATACAACAACTCCAGCGCAACGGTTGCTCCGGCCAGCGCCGTAATGTCACTGTGGTCATAAGCCGGACAGACTTCCACCACATCCATTCCGACAATATTCAGCCCTTTCAAGCCACGCAGGATTCTCAAGGCCCTGTCAGTGGTCAGACCGCCACAAGCCGGTGTGCCGGTTCCCGGTGCATAAGCGGGATCAAGGCTGTCGATGTCAAAGGTAAGATAGATATGACGATCACCGACTATGTTACGAATTTTGTCTACCACTTCATCAACAGGGGCATCGTTAACATAGTCTGCTTCCAGCACGTTAAAGGGGGTGTTTTTATAGTTGTAGTTCGTGCGAATACCCAGCTGTACGGAAGCTGAAGGATCAATCAAATTTTCCACCTGGGCGTGGTAAAACATGGTGCCGTGATCAAACTTCCCGCCCTGCTCGTAGTCATCGGTGTGGGCATCAAAATGAATTAGCACCAGGTCATCATAATGTTTTGCGTAAGCCCGCATCAGTGGCAAGGTGACATAATGGTCACCGCCGAAACAAAGCAAAGTCTTGCCAGAGGCAATCAAATCGTCAGCATGTTCAAACAAACGATCGCACATCTGTTGGGCGTCGCCAAAATCGAACACCAGATCGCCACAATCTTCGATTGACAGGCGGTCGGTAATATCAAACTCCCACGGCCAGCGCCTGCCTTCCCACGCCAGGTTCTTCGATGCCTTGCGAATAGCTTCCGGTCCCAGACGACTACCACTGCGACCCGTTGTCGCCAGATCAAACGGAACGCCGGTAATAATCACATCAGCATCGCTGTTATGAGGGTCAAAATTCAAAGGCTGGCGCATAAAGCCAAAGGTGTTGGCATATAAGGAGTGATCTTCCCTTTTTGCAAGTGTATTCATAATTTCTCTGCCTTCACCCGGGTATGTCCGGAGTGCTGATAATGCCTGAAGCTCATATCATAACCACAACTCAGAGGCAGGTTGCAGCTGGACATGCAGAGATAGTCCTGACCCTCTGGCAGTGCCTGGTCTGCATTAAAGCCAATCAGATCCCAGCAGCCGGGATTCAACGCTTCCAGCAGAACTGGAATAACAGGGGTACTCTCCAGGTCCATGTTGGTTTCGAAGCTGACATAAGAGCTGTCTTCCTGCGGTGTAATATGGAAGGTGGCATACCGATCACCCTTAATGGCATTCAGGGAATAACCAAAGGGTTTAAATAGCCAGTCACTGATTTCGAAGCCTGGCAGAATGTCATCCAGCCTTAACAGATGACGAATTCCTTCAGCGGTTTGACCTTCAGCACGCAGGTAATCCGCATTTTTGCCTTTTATGTGGTACATCAACAGCTCGCTGGTATTGTCGTCGGTTTCCGGCTGGTAAGGCTTATCCAGATGGAAAATATAGTTGTGGTGACTGTCCAGGTGACCCAGACGGAAAGCACAGCCTTTAAGACGTTTTCCCAGACGCTCAATGTCCTCTTCAAAGGAGCTTTTCTGTAAGTGTGACAGATACTCGTTTTTACGTTGGAAACTGGCAAAACGGATCTGTTTCTGTGGAAAATGATCCAGAAAGTGCAGGGTAGCATCCACCAGGGTGGTGGTGCCACAGGTCAGCATAAGGAAACGATCGTGCCAGACAAAGAGGCTGGATTCAGACAGCAGGTAGGCGTCGCAGTGTTCGTTACTGATGGTATCCAGAATTTCTGCCTGAGCCCTGGTGACAATGCCCACCCAGAAATCCTTACCCATAGTGCGCAGTGAGCCGGCGGCAGGGTCTGTCACCATCTCAATTTTTTTTTCCGAGCCTTCAAAAAACATCACAGCTCATTCCCTCCGACGTATTCGAGGTAGGTGTAACCCCGCAGTCCTGATTCCAGTTCGGCCAGTGTGGCCTGTTGTTCGTTAAGTGGCAGGTTTTCCCTGACCAGTTGGCGGAAAGTGCGCAAAAAGCTTTCTGGTTGAAGATTGACGTAGCGCAGCACATCCTCCACTGTATCGCCGGGCTGATATTCAGTGACTTCAACCAGTCCCAGGTCTGTTATACGCACAGAAACCGTATCTGCGTCACCAAACAGGTTATGCATATCGCCCAGAATTTCCTGATAGGCCCCCACCATGAAAATACCAATCAGGTAAGGCTTGTCAGGATGCCAGACAGGGACGGGTAACGTGGTTTCAATACCCTGACCATCAACGTACTGATTGATCACGCCGTCGGAATCACAGGTAACGTCAAGCATCACGGCACGTTTTTCCGGTGGTCTGTCCAGACCGGACAGGGGCAGAACCGGAAACACCTGATCAATGCCCCAGGCGTCGGGCAGGGACTGGAACAGGGAGAAGTTGACATAGAATTTATCAGCCAGCTTTTCACTCAGCTCATCAATCAATGGCCGGTGCGCCCGGTTGCGGGGAGACAGGCGTTTATTCAGGGTATGGCAGATTCGCAGGTTAACGTTTTCTGCCCAGGCCCGTTGCTCGAGACCCAGTAGCCCAATTTCAAACTGCGTATGCACTTCGGCGAGGTCAGCCTGGCTGTCGTGATAGACTTCCACCAAAGCACGCTGGCTCAACCCCCGGGCCAGGTCCTGCCAGGAACTCCACATATTGTGCAGCAGACGGGGAGCATCGTCGGCCGGCGCGTCCAGCAGTTCCGGCTCGTAGCTTTCCACACCGACGACATCGGTAATCAGAATCGCATGGTGGGCGGTCAGGTTACGGCCGGACTCGGAAATAATGCCCGGAGCTGGCAATTCGTACTGTTTACACAGGTCGCCAATGGTATAGACGATATTGTTCGCATATTCCTGAAGGCTGTAGTTCATGGAGCAGTGGCTCTGGCTGCGGGTGCCTTCATAGTCCACCGCAAGGCCACCACCAACATCCAGAAATTTCACCGGCGCGCCCATGTTATACAGCTCGGCATAAATACGACCACACTCGCTGACCGCCTTGCGAACGTCACGAATGTTGGCAATCTGCGAACCCAGGTGGAAATGCAACAGTTGCAGGCAGTCCAGGTGATTTTCCTGCTTCAACCGTTCTATAACATGCAACACCTGGCTGGCAGACAGCCCGAACTTGGATTTCTCGCCACCGCTGGCCTGCCACTTGCCTTTGCCCTGAGAGGCAAGACGAACCCGTAAACCCAGCCTTGGCTTTACGCCCAGTTTGGCAGCTTCAGAGAGCACCATATCCAGTTCGGTGAGTTTTTCCAGAACGATGTAAACCTGATGCCCCAGCTTTTCACCAATCAGAGCCAGCCGAACGTATTCCCGGTCTTTGTAACCGTTGCAGACAATCACTGAACTGGCACGTTTGGCCAGAGCCAGTACCGCCAATAGTTCTGGTTTGCTGCCGGATTCCAGCCCCAGCTGACGGTTCTGGCGGGCTGACTGGCTTTCCAGTATCTCTTCCACCACGGCACGCTGCTGGTTGACCTTGATCGGGTACACCGCCAGATACTGGTTATCGAAACCATACTCGTGAATGGCACGGTTAAAGGCGTTGCACAGAGAGTCGACCCGGTCGTGAATAATTTCCGGGAAACGCACCAGCACTGGCAGGGACACGCCCTGTCGGGTCAGCTGATGGGCAATGGTATCCAGATTAACCGGAGGCTTGCCTTTCATATTCACCGTTACATTGCCATTGTCGTTCAGGTCAAAATAGTCCTGACTCCAGTAGCGAATGTTATAGGTGGAACGTGCTTCTTCTACATTCCAGCTGTCAGCGACGCTGCTTTCTGTTTTCTGCTCAGACAGAGGTTCCCCCAGCACGGCCTGTGCCGGGAAAGGTCTGCTGTCATTAAAGTCTTCAGTGTTATCCATTTAGCTTTTTACTCTGGAGAACCGGCCTCTTTTTTCTGCGCTCATGGCTTTTTTTGCGCTCATGGCTGTTTGTCACGAGGCTTCTTTTCTTGCGCTTTCTGCTTTCCCGATGGCCACTTCAACGTAGCGAGGCAGTGCAAAGGCACCGTGATGCAGGGCCGGTGTGTAGTAACGGGTGTTAATGCCGCTGGCTGTAAAACGACGGGTCAGCTCCTCAACGTCGACTTTGCGTGCTTCGATATCGTCCGTTCCCCACGCCAGGGTCATCACACCACAGGCATAAGTTGGAATAGCGGCGGCGTAGAAGTGACAGTCTTTAACGTAACTTCCCAGGCGCATTACAGTGGTTTCCACCTCTTCCAGCTGCATCAGCGGTACACCGTTCTGGGCAACAAAAATGCCTTTTTCAGTCAGCAGGCGCTTGCAGCCGTTGTAGAAATCCGATGAGAACAGCACTTCACCCGGGCCAATCGGGTCCGTGCAGTCAGAGATAATCACATCGAAGCTGTTATCAGCCGCTTTTTCCGGGTTGTTAACAAACTTCACGCCGTCGTCGATGACCAGATTGACACGAGGGTCGTCATAGGAACCGGCAGAGTGGTTTGGCAGCCACTGTTTGCACATATCCACCACCGCCTGGTCGATTTCAACCATGGTGACATGCTCAACATTCTTGTGTTTCAGCACTTCACGCAGAATACCGCCGTCACCACCACCGATAATCAGTACACGTCTGGCATTGCCGTGAGCCAGAACGGGTACGTGGGTCAGCATTTCGTGGTAGATGAACTCGTCTTTTTCTGTGGTCTGGATAACGCCGTCCAGCGCCATAACACGGCCAAAGACATCGTTCTCAAAAATAATCAGGTGCTGGTGTTCGGTTTTGTCTTCAAACAGTACCTTGTCAATGGTAAAGCTTTGTCCGTAACCGGAGTACAGAGTTTCCAGGTAAGTATTGTCTTTGTGCATCATTGAATCCTTTAACAGCTCTTTAACCGCGGTCAATACAGAGAGTCAGCCTCTTCATCCCGTTGGATGGGGCTAGCTCTCTGCCTGAGCGCAGTGGGTAGGGTATAGACCGTAAATACGGGAAACGGTTCTCGACCGTTTTGTTCAGGTCAGCCAGTCAGGGGTAGGTGAACAACCATGAGCGAAAAGAGGAAAGGTTGTTCTGGTATGAAAACGGGTGTGAAAAAAGGTGTGAAGAAGTCTTACGAATTCGATTGATGAAGTTGATCACTGAGTCTGAATGCAGAGAAGCATTCCGGGCTGGCCGGGAAAGGATTGCCGGTAAGCAGGTTGGTTTGTACATCAGAGTCGCTCCACAATTAGTTCCGCACGTTTGGCAGATTCAACGCACGGTTCAGACTTTGAGAACCATAAGTTCCTCAGGTTGCTTGGGTTAAGGTTGCGTTTTTCAGGAAAGGTGCAAATTAAACCTTTGAACTTATTTAAAGACAAGCGAAAAGTGGAACAAATATAGGTGAATCCCATGCGGATTGCCGCAATTGAGGTGTTTGGGCAACCAGCATTTCTTCCGCAAGAATCTGTTCGGCCCGGGTGTAGATGGCGTTATTATTTTGTTCCTCTTAACCGGTTACTTTTAAAAAGCAGATACCTGTTCACAATGACCAATATACCGGCTTAACGGTGAACTCTTCTGACCTTCAGCGTTTAGGGTAGTTGGCGGGAATACGGCGTAGGAACTACAGTCTCTTACTCGGATATGCTTTCGTTCAGCACTATAGAAAGGCTGCCCTGAAGCGCAAATTAAAAAAATAATTTTGCTTATTTTAAAAACCAATTGGAGATGAAACGTGAACCATTGTCTTCCTGCAAGGGCAGGCCATATTTTAATTCTGAAAATATGGCTGGTTGGCCTGGTTCTGATCATCGCCGCCCCATGCAATGCTCATTGTCTGCTTTGTGGAAAAGAAAAACCTTCCATCGGCACACATTATTGCCCCGGGTGTCGTGCCAGTATGATTGAATCACTAGTGCAGCAACATGAAAGAATTGTTGAAGATTGCGGTTGTGCGGGAGCCTGTAATTGTGCAACGGTTTCCCCGGGTTTTATGAAACTGGCCGTTTTTTTTGCTGGTTTTGGGCTTGCCGAAGCGCTATCAACCTATACGTCCCATGAATTTTCAATCACCTCGTTTGTGGCTTTAGGGCTCTTGTTTTCAGCAGTTTTTTATAAGTTTAAAGGTGTGATTTACGATAAAGATTATGCTTATTTGCCAATCCGGAGACGTGCCAGGTCGGCTATGCTGGAAGTTAATAACGAACTGGGTCAACATCCAGAGGAAGGTGACCGCATTAACGTGCTTTCTGATGACTTTATAGATCTGGTCAGGGCAGCTCGTTTTGGCTGGCTTCCATCGAGAGGTTTTGAAGGGTTACTGGATGATATCCATAATCGCTGGCTGACCATCTGGCTAAGAAATTCTGAGAGGAATACTTCATTACTTTTTGTCCCTGACTTGTCTCTGACTAGTCCCGAGGGCTTTACGCTTGCTCTTTTAATAGGAAGCGGATTTACGTTGAAATTTCCTTCACCGCGTAGTCTTTTATCCAGTAGAGAGTTTCCCGGTCTGGAATCGGAGCTTAACGAAGACCATTATGGAATACATATCGAAGTGGGTTATTTGAGAATATCTTTATACCCTGTGGGCCAGGGCTTATTTGATATGTTTGAGACGAGTACAGGGGTATATAGAAATTTAACCAAAGAGGATGTGATAAAACGTATTTGTCGGCTTTCTGATATTCTTAATATTTACTTCATTACCATCAGTGATGTAATGAAGACCAGGTAAAGAGAAATTGACACTCTCTGGATGACGGGAAGGATATCAAAAATCAGGAGGGTCGCAGCGTGCGAAGTTCCTCATAAAACCCCGGGTCACCTTCGTTCGCTGGACACAAACATAGCCTTGCCGTTCACTGTAGAACCTTCATCAATGCGGTTCTCGTAATGAGCGACAAAATCCCTTGCCAATGAGTGAATCCCATGCAGATTGCCGCAATTGAGGTGTTTGGGCAACCAGCTCGTTGACTGGGTAATCCTGATATTTAGGCAGGAGACTCTGTGCTTATCGGGTTAAGGGGCTAAACTGCTACATCCTTTATAACCTAGAGTTTTCTCCCTGTGCCTGATCTGAATAATCATAAACTAACAATGACTCCCGGCTCCAGGTATAAATATAAAAACGGATATAGAGTCAGGTGCTGTGCCTCCTTCATAGTAAGAGTGTCCGGTAATGCTTCAATTGCCTTGCTACCGGTGTTTCTATTAATAGTTTGCTTATGCTCAAAGGGCTACGCTGGTATCTCAGCAGCAACAGGTCAGGAAGGTGCAAACAACGCTTTTTGGGGGGCTTTTGATGAGAGCCCTTGTGTTAAGCCTGGTCAGGGCTGGGTGATGGTGCAAGATAAGATAGTCCCTCTTGATCGCGCTAATACCCATCATTGCTATCCCACCCGTAATTCAGCTAACCCGATGCTATCGACACTGTTAAACACAATTGCTTGTCATCGGACCTGCAAGTCAGCGAGTAGCTTCACTGATAACAGCTCCCTTAGCCAGCATAATGATAAGATCAAGGTTCGGCTTTTTCATTGGCATCTTTCCTCTGACAGCTCATATACAAGTTCAAGCACCCAGCTGGAACATATTCAGTCAGACCTGACAGGCCACCTGCGTAGCAATAAATTAAAGCCTGACATACTGGTTTTCACAGGTGCGATGAATTCTGTTTATGGAAATAAAAATGAAGAACAATGGAAATCTCTCTGTGAAGCTATTACCACTGAACTAGGAGACCCTGAGCAACTCCTTCCACTCGATAAAAGATGTCAAAATCCTATAACTAAAGAAAATATGAATACTTCAGTTTCATACACATCCACTCACTTTATCCGCATAAATGAAATCGTCATTATCAGCCTGTTACCTATCCAGCTTCTGCATTCCGACAAAGGTGAATCTGGTATGGGCTGTGGTGTGTACTCTCGGAACGGCCAATTGGTACAGTTTTCCTACACACTGTTTTTAGCTGTACATTTTAATGATGTCGGTTTGAAAATGATGATTACTTCCAGCGAGGATATTGGGGTTAATCATCTTAAGTCGATGGTTGGGCGCAATAGTTGGAGATATTGTATGAACAATGTATTAAAGCCTTTACTGGAAAATTATATATCAGATATGGAACCAATGATTGCCGTTTCTCATATTAGCAGCACTTCTTTTAACCCTAAAATGATGACTCGACTTATCAGAGGCTCGTCAGCTAATTGGAGTGGAGAGAAGGAGTTAGAAACATTAGTCAACTCTCAGGCCCAGTACTATGCTGAGCTTGATAATGTTCTGAGTAAAGCTCCAAGAATAAGTCGTGTTATGTCCAGGGGGGCTCCAGATAATAAAAAGGGAAGATTCATGCGAAGCCCTCAAAGATTTTACGCTTTCCGTAAAGACTCGCCCTCTATCACATCATATCTTGACTATCTGTATTACCTATTAAGCCGTTTTTATGGCGGGGTAGTATCTGACTATGCACCAATGTTCCCCTCTTATACGACATTTACCATTGATCCGACACTGCTGCAGAAATTGCCTGAATTTTATTCTTCTCAGCTGGAGAAATTGTCTGAATTTCAATCTCTTCAGCTAGAGCAACCCTTCCTGAATCCATCCGAACTCCCCTGCCTTCAGTAGCAGGTATCTGGTCAGTGACGCCCCTCGGCGTCATTCTATTTTAACCATATACCTGTTTGAGAAAGATCACTTTGTTCACACTGCTCAGCATGCTGAAACAATAACAGTCATTTATTCAGGAGTGATAATGGGCAAGGTAGCTTGTAATACCGTTGATCAGCATCTGAACCGACAGCATGATCAGAATCATACCCATCAGGCGCTCAATGGCAAAAACACCGCGATTGCCCAGTAACTTCATAATGCGATTAGAGAAGATAAGAATTGCAGAACTGGTAAACCAGGCAATGAGCAATGCGCCAAGCAGGGCAATTTCCTGTCCGGGGTTCTGGTTTCCCATCAAAATCAACGTGGCCAGAATGGAAGGTCCGGCAATCAGGGGTGTTGCCATTGGCACAATGAAAGGCTCGCCATCTGGTGTATCTCCCATAATGCCGCCACCACGGGCTGGAGGGAATACCATTTTTAGCGCTATTAGAAAAAGTATAACGCCACCTGCAATGCTCACTGCTTCCTGATCAAGGCTGAGTAGTGCCAGCATGTTATCGCCTATGAAAAGGAAGACAACGAGTATCAACAAAGCGATCAGTAGCTCTCGAACCAAAACCTTGGTTCTCCGTTCTTCAGGGACATGCTTAAGGGCTGATATGAAGATTGGCATGTTGCCGAGGGGATCCATTATCAGGAATAAAAGTACCGCTGTAGAAAATATATCCATCAGGTTAAAGCCGCAATAAAAATAAAGAATAGCGGACTATAGTAGCAGTGTTTTTAGCAGTTTCTCAGTCTGTTGGCAGGGTGGTTAGCAGGTAGGGTTCTCAGGTTGGTTTGGAGAAGTAGTATACACGCATAGTATACGTACTATTTTGTGGGGGGCTTCTGGCTATTGAAGGCTTCAGCATTCAGGGGACGGGGGGTTATAACGACTTTAAAATACAGCTCATCAGGGCAATCTTCACTATTAAGCAAGACCTGAAGTGAATTCCAGAAATCTTCTATCTGCCTATTTTTTTCTCTTGCCCTTTCGCAGTAATCACAACCTGGGGGAAAAGGCAAATGTTCCATTTCAGTCGTTCGAATATCTACCTCAAGTCCATGGTTTAATCGTAAGTGATCTATTAGCTCACCAGATCTCAATCCATCCATTCCATACCCATCCCAGAGAAAGTTATTAGCCTGGTCTTGAAATGTTATTTCTTGCAGCGACAATAAATCTGCGCCATTTGCTCCTGTCACAGTCAGAGTCCAGTTGCTGACATGAGCCCAGTGTTCAGGATCTGAAGCTTCAGCTTCAGTAACCAGAGAATCAGACTCTATAGTTAAATTATTCAGATAGACCGTAGGATGAATTGCAAGTGTAAAGCGAGTGGGGACAGGATTCAGGTAATTAATTTCGCCTTCCCATACGTTCCGGGGTAACAGAGCCCTGATCCTCTGCGCATCATCAAGCGTTGTGTTTAAGTGTGTATCTGTGAACACTCGAGACAGCATGCTATTAAGAGAGTTCGTATTATAAAGCAGTCCGGACAGTGTATTAATCGTAGTTTTTGGCGTTGAATCCGGACTATCTTCTTCTGGTTTTCTGGCGACTAAAAAGGGTTTGGCTCCTACTATGGCTCCTGTTGCCTCACCCCATCTGATGTAAAAGATGACCGGCTGGCCATCTATGTAAATCTGAGCGGCAGGTGTTGTCCGGTCTGACTCTTGAGAGCTGCCCGACAGGAGAAGTTTTTTTGTTTTAACGGCAAAAACAATTGTATTTTCATCTTCTTCAGATTGCCACACTGGCAAGGGTAAGCTTCCGACACCGCACTCTCTTTTTCTGGTTTCCTGATTTCTCTTCGGTGGATCTGGATCATCACCGCCGACACCACAGGATGAGGACGCACCGAAATTTATACCAGTTTGAGTCACCGCTCCGGTTTGCTGTTGTTTTTTGGGGTTACAGGATTGTGAATTAGTCTGACCTTTGCTCTTCCCTGAAGCAGATTCATTACCATTAGGGCAGTTTGCAGGATGTGATAGACGTGAATTCTTTTTTCTGTCGGGCGTTACGACATAGCTGGATTTTTTATGAAGACGGTCCGTTATGGCGTTGGTTTTTATTTGAAATTGAGGCGTATTTTTTAATAGTAAATAAGCAGTCGTAATGGCAAATGGAGCGTATGGATAATGAGCTGAATTTCCAGCCAGTACACTCAGCGATTGCATGCTAATAATAAACAACAGAATCCTGCTATTCATAACGCCTGTTTACAATATGCAGTGAATAGGAAAGGCAATTATAGACAAATGGCACTGCTTTGCGCTCCCGGGCCGATAACCGATACTGCTTCTACATACTCTTTTTTCTTTTTAGCCAGTACGGAGGCCCGAATGTTCGGCATACCGGTGCCATTCAGTAAGACCGATAACAAGAATTAGATAGCCAGATTTTGCTGGTGTATCAATAAAGCCAGTCTCGCCTTTTTATCTTTCATGGAACCACGACTGATTTCGGAACTGGTTTCAGCCTGACTTTCAGTAGGTTTTTCGGTGTTCAGGCCACTTTTACTTTTGCTGATGTCCTGCGTCCCTGTTGGCTGGTCAGACACCATAAGGGCAGTCTGGCTTATCTCGCTACCTGGAGCCGGGCTGGAAGTGATGGGTTGACTCATGATTACATCTCCAAAATCATCCTTGGTTTCAAAAGCATAGGGAGCCATTGAGAGGACGTCTGTAAGACTATGGGCTTAGTTTTGATCAAATGAATATAAAATTATTTTTTATTCTTTTCAGTAATAATGTATTCATCCTTCAATTTGACATAATTACCCGCACTGTAGGTAAAAAAACTGATTTCCTGTCCGGTCAGTGGACGAACCATTTTGGCCGGGTTGCCTTTATAGAGAAAGCCGCTCTGCAAACGCTTGCCCGGAGGCACCAGGCAGCCTGCTGCCACTACAACCTCCTCTTCAACCACGGCACCGTCCATCACGATAGCGCCCAGGCCAATCAGGCAACGGTCATGAATTGTGCATCCGTGCAGGGTAACGCTGTGGCCAACGGTAACATCGCTGCCAATGCTCAGGGCATGGCCTTTAGGGTTGTAATGGCTGGCGTGAGTAATGTGCAGAACGGAACCGTCCTGAATACTGGTACGTTCACCAATCCGAATGCTGTTCATATCGCCCCGCACGACAGCCATAGGCCATATAGAGCTGTCTTTGCCAATCACCACATCGCCAGTTACCACTGCGGTAGGGTCGATAAATACTGCTTTTCCGGTAACCGGTGTTTTCCCTCTGAAGGTTCTTATGGCAGGGTTCATGGTGCATCTCGCTCTGGTACTGAGGATTAGAATTCGGTTTTTAACTATTCTATCAGGCTCTCTGTCTTTTATTGGCCCAAAGACGTATAAACAGTCAGGAGTGAGGGAAAGTTTAAACGGTCGGTACTCCGGATGCTTGAAATAGCGTTCCGCTGTACCCATTGTGATGAATAAGAACAGACCAGAGAGTATTACACATGAGCAACCCGCTGCTTCAGCCTTCCGAACTGCCTCCTTTTTCAAAGATCAATCCTGAGCATGTGCAGCCAGCGGTTGAAACCATCGTTAAAGAAAATGAGCAGGCAATAGAATCGTTACTGGCAAAGACAATCCGTTTCAGCTGGCAGTCTTTGCAGGAACCAATGGATGATTTGGGTGACCGCCTTAACCAGGCATGGTCTCCGGTAGGACACATGAATGCAGTGGTGAACAGCGATGAGTTGCGTGATGCCTACAACGCCTGCCTGCCCATTCTGTCCGAGTATTCTACACGCATTGGGCAGAATCAGGCTCTGTATGAAGGCTATCGCAACATTGCGGAATCGGATGATTTTGAGCAGCTCGACAAAGCTCAGCAGAAAGTGATCAATGACTATCTGAGAGATTTCAAACTGGCCGGTGTCGCCCTGCCTGAAGACAAAAAAGCCCGTTACGGCGACATCCAGAAAGCGCTGTCTGAGCTGACCAGCAAATTCTCCGACAATGTGCTGGACGCCACCATGGCGTGGTCAAAGCTGATTACCGGTGAAGACGAATTAAAAGGGTTGCCGGAGTCGGCACTGGCGGGTGCACGTCAGTTGGCTGAGGCCAAAGGCCACGATCAGGGCTGGATGTTGAACCTCGACTTTCCAAGCTTCTTCCCCGTCATGACCTACTGCGATAACCGGGAACTGCGTGAAGAAGTTTACACTGCTTTCTTTACCAGGGCTTCTGATCAGGGACCCAATGCAGGTGAGTTTGATAACGGCGAAAACATTAACAATATCCTGAAGCTGCGTCATGAGCTGGCGCAACTGCTGGACTTTGATAATTATGCTGAATACTCCCTGGCCACCAAAATGGCTGAAACGCCGGACCAGGTGGTGGCGTTTCTGGAAGACCTGGCAGTACGCAGCAAACCTCAGGCGGAAAAAGAGCTGGCAGAACTGAAAGCTTTTGCCAAAGAGGAATTTGGTGCCGATGACCTTCAGGCGTGGGACATTGGTTACTACGGCGAAAAACTGCGGCAGAACCGTTATGCCATATCTCAGGAAGAGTTGCGCCCGTGGTTCCCGGCAGAAAAAAGCATTGATGGCATGTTTGCCGTAGTCGGGAAGCTATTTGGCATCACCTTTGAAACGGTGACCGATGTGGATGTCTGGCACAAAGATGTGCGCTTCTACAATATTAAACGCGATGGCGTGGTGATTGGTCGTTTCTATCTTGACCTCTATGCCCGTGAACACAAACGTGCCGGCGCCTGGATGGATGAGTGTCGTGTACGTCGCAGAGCGCCCGGTCAGGAAAACGTGCAGCTGCCCGTCGCTTACCTGACCTGTAACTTTACGCCGCCTGTTGGCGATAAGCCTGCACTGTTGACCCACGACGAAGTGGTTACCCTGTTCCATGAATTTGGTCATGGCCTGCATCACATGCTGACGAAAGTGGATTACTCTCCAGTGTCAGGCATCAACGGTGTGGCATGGGATGCCGTCGAATTGCCAAGCCAGTTTATGGAAAACTGGTGCTGGGAAGAAGAAGGTCTGGCACTGATTTCCGGACATCACGAAACCGGTGAGCCTTTACCCCGTGAAATGCTGGATAAACTGCTGGCCGCTAAAAATTTCCAGTCTGCCATGATGATGGTGCGTCAGCTGGAGCTCTCCCTGTTTGACTTTAAACTGCACAAGAATTATGCAGAAGGCAAAGCAGTTGAGGAAGTATTGAGTGAAGTGCGAGAGCAGGTTTCAGTTGTGATCCCACCGGCTTTCAATCGCTTCCAGCACAGCTTCAGCCATATTTTTGCGGGTGGTTACGCGGCCGGTTACTACAGCTATAAGTGGGCTGAAGTGTTGTCTGCCGACGCGTTTTCCCGCTTTGAGGAAGAAGGCATTTTTAACCGTGCCACCGGTGAGTCTTTCCTGAATGAAATTCTGGAGAAAGGCGGCTCGGCTGAACCTATGGAACTGTTTGTAAAATTCCGTGGTCGTGAGCCTGAGATTGACGCTCTGTTGCGTCACTCTGGTATTGCCTGACTTTTTCTGGCGTAGACAATCCAGAACTTACCCGCTGCCTGAAGGCAGTCGGGTAGAGTGAGTCGCTAGTGACTGGACTGGGATTGGCGAATGAGCAGCTCTAACTGGTCGAAGCGCTTGTCCTGCTGCTCGAAACGTTTGTCGATCTGGTCGAAACGTTTGTCGATCTGCTCGAAACGTTTGTCGATCTGCTCGAAACGTTTGTCGATCTGCTCGAAACGTTTGTCGATCTGGTCGAAACGTTTGTCGTGCTGGTCGAGGCGTTTTTCAATCTGGTCGAAACGTTTGTCGTGCTGGTCGAGGCGTTTCTCAATCTGGTCGAAACGTTTGTCGTGCTGGTCGAGGCGTTTGTCGATCTGGTCGAGGCGTTCGTCAACCCGTTTAAATCCGGCGAGGGTTGCTTCCGCCAGTGCGCCGACAGAGGACTCCAGTCTGTCTATTCTGCGGTCTTGCTGATCAAACCTGACACGATTCTCACGCTGATTTTCCAAGACTATCTGCTGTGTCTCGGCAGTGATATTTATCAGTTTGCGGACTGCATCATCCAGCGTTTCAAATTTGTCTTCTAACGACGATACTCTGGCTTCAAGGCTCATACTGCATACCGTTCTGTTTATTGTTCGGGCTTTGAGCATAGCAGATGATCACTCAAACCTCTGGCCTTACCAAGGTAAATACTATAGCCTGCACCGTAGCTGTTTAGCGGAGCATCGCTTATGACAATAAAACGGTTTATAGCCGGAGCTGTTTGCCCTGCCTGCGGTATTCAGGACTCTGTGCGGGTATTTCAGAAAGAAGACTGTGATATCAGGGAGTGTGTTGACTGCGGTTTTTCTGATGAAGTGCAAAACAAGCCTGCTTTGGTGGGAGAACTTCCGGAAACCAGAATCTCCCACGAAGGCGAAGGCAGGCATAACACTGTAGATGAAGACCTGAATGTCCAGGTGGTTCGAATATTGGGCAGCTAATTAGGCAACTAGGCTGCGGAAGTAAACTTCAGGTCGATGCCCATTTGGTGGGACATACAGTTCCATTTCGACCAGACGTTAACCCATTCATCCGGGTCTCTCTGACTGATAAACAGCTGGAATTTATCCGGGTTGAAAATAGCCTGGGAGCGCGTCATATGCCGTACTGTCTGCTCCACTATTGAGTCCAGCTCATTGCCAAACTCTTCCCCCAGAATGGCGTGAATGATCAGGTTAGGCCAGGTCATATTCATGGGGATCAGAGTGCTGCCGGTTTTTGCCAGCCAGGTATCGTTGACTTCTTCAATCAGCCGGTGGGCAAAGTAGGATTTTTCCAGCAGCTCATACATATCTACGTCTGATCGTGACTGAAGGACAGGAGCCATAAAGTTTTCATCGATGATATCCAGAAACGGATAGATGAGGCTTTCGATACCCAGTTCTTCAGAGGCTTTTTCAAGCGCTCTCAAAAAGTCGGGAACATGGTCTATATATTCAGCGGCGAACTTCAGCAGAGTTTCGCATGGGTTCTCTTCTGGTAGTTCTATGGTGTGGTGTAGCTGGTGGTTGAGCTGATTTTCCACCAGTGCGCTTAAATGCATGCTCTGTGCTTCGTGCTCTTTCGCACGATTGATAAGATCACTGATTGCCTGCACGTCCATTTGTGCCTCCATTGACAGTGGCTGGTACTGACTGATGATGAGATAATTGACCATAGAGACAGACTCAGCACAAGCAATTTTAAATATCCCTTTTTCATAAGAAATATTAATTTTAGAATTAAAAAAGAAAATAAAAAAATGCCTTGTTTTATAAGCTATTTCATGTCTCTCGAAGCAGTTGTGCAGTCAAAAAAATGACACACAAAATATACTGAAATTGTTCGCATCTTCATTGTTTTTCACTAAAGTGGCCTGAGAAAATTTCTCCTGAAAAACAGGAAATGAATGCAATGGGTTTCTTGTTGTTGTGACTTTTTTAATAGTGAGTTCCAGATCGCTTTTGACTGGCATGATGATTTCTGACAAGTGTGTATGAAGGAATTGAAATGTCATTATTGCAGAGTACTAAAACGTCTTTTGTCGTTTGATTTTGGTCTGGGTTCAGAGGCTGGTATCGCCCCTTATCTCTGCCAGCTCATTGCCCACTAACACCCAGTTCTCCACAAGGCTAATCAACACTTTCCGATCCAGCTTCTGCTTGCCCTGAATTGCGCATTCCCAGATTACCAGCAATCGCCAGCCTGACATTAACAGGGCGTTTCTATTCCTCTCATCCCGTGCCTGGTTCTTACTGATCTTTTGCTGCCAGTACTCTGTATTGCTTTTGGCAGGTCTGTTAGCCGGACAGTCGTGCCCATGCCAAAAACAGCCATTGACCTGAATGACAGCTTTGTATCTTGGTAAAACTATATCAGGCGTTCCAGGTAAGCGTTTCACATGGACTCGATAGCGAAACCCCAAAGAGTGTAGCGCTTTTCGAACATACAACTCAGGCTTTGTATTTCGGCTTGGAATTGATGCCATTATGTGGCTGCGCATCGAGGTGTGAGTGCTATCCCTTTTGGGGTTTGAACCTGACAGGTATTTTCCGGCTTTATCTGGAACCATAAATTTTAATGGAGTCTAATTGGTACTAATGAACGCCTAAGATGAGGTAGTACCTGTGTTGCCACTAGAAAGAACTCAACGCATTCTTGATCGGTGTCTAATCGAGCTTAGAAAAAAATCGCCGGATGAGGTGAGAAAATATCAGGGAACAGCTTTTGAAGGCTATCTTGCGAGGGTTATGCGCTTAGTCATCGCTCAGGAAGTAGCCTTCAACGGAATCGAAGTCAGGGAAATTTCAGGCCAGAAGTTTCCAGATATCGTTCTGAAGTTTCCTGACCGATCAGCTATGATTGGTGTTGAAGTTAAGACGACCAATAGCGACAAGTGGCAAACACTGGGCGGCAGCATTTTTGAATCTACTCGAGTTGATGGCGTGGATGAAATAATGCTCTTTTTCGCTAAGCTGGGCGGTAAAATTGATTACCGATTCAAACCTTATGAGGATTGTGTAAAGGATGTTCTGATTACGCATAAGCCTCGTTATAGCATAGATATGACTATCGACAGCGATGAAACGGCCTTCTCCAAGATAGGTATGGGATACGAAGAAGTAGGGAAACTGTGCAACCCCTTTAAGGGAAGCAGCAGAACATAATATACCGCTGTTGGCTTTTGGCTTTTGGCGGTTGGCTGTATGAGCAGCTAATAGCCAACAGCCAACAGCCCGGTAAGTTATTGAATGCTGCGCCCCTAAGCCATTCCGTAAGTACCTGAAAGAAAAATTCGGTGCTTCAGCTGACCTTTGGTGGGTTGAGGATGACCTGGCCGAAAATATCGATCCAGAGGAGGTTGGCAAGTTTGTTTTTAAGGCATGGCCTGAGTTACCAGCGCAACTAAGAAGGGAGAAAATTGCTGAGGCTTGCACGCTGTTTCCAGAAGCTTTTGTTGGTAAGTACATGCGCGTATCCACTTATCTTGCGGCTCGTCACAAAATAGTTGACCACTCCCTTCGGGATCGATTCAGCGCAGGCGGTAAGATCGAAGTTATCCAAGGCTCTATAACCTATGGTGATGTTCCGAGGATTTTTGAAAAACTTAAAGATCCCGGATTTCTGAAAATGGTAAGGGAGTGCATTGAGACGACTGATCCTGAAGTACTGGCTGATTACTGGGGACAAAATGAAGAGAGACTAGCGTCGCTTGATAAGGGTGAGCTGTTTAAACTCTGGGTTTCTGCGGTTGACAGTGAGTTGCGTGTTAAGCACTCCGGCAAAGAGATTCCAGATCCTAAAAGGTTGATATCTGATACTCTGGAAGCTTCAGAGTAAAAGGTATCGTTAAAAAACATCAAGGCATCGTGTTGAATAATAAACGAGTACTATCGCTTTTTAGTGGCTGTGGAGGCATGGATTTAGGATTTGAGGGTGGCTTTTCTGTCGCCAGGGAATTTATTAATCCTGAGATATTTCGTCATTTCGCCAGCCCTGAAGACGGCATGGTGTACTTGCCGGAAACGAGCTTTCAGACAGTTTTCGCTAACGACATACTCAAATACGCCGAAAGTGCCTGGAAACCTTTTTTCCAGCAAAGGGGCGTAGACTCTGAATTCGTTTTTCATACGGAAAGTATTGTTGATCTGGTAAAAAAACATAAGTCCGGCGAGTTTGAATTTCCAGAGAATATCGATGTGGTAACGGGCGGCTTTCCTTGTCAGGACTTCAGTGTTGCCGGTAAGCGTAATGGATTCAATTCCCACAAGTGCCATCATAATGCAATGGGTACGGAAGTGTCCGCCGAAGAAAGTCGTGGTAGCCTGTATCTTTGGATGAGAGAGGTCGTTGAAATCACCAAGCCTAAGGTATTTGTCGCTGAAAACGTAAAAGGCCTTGTTTCCTTGGGAGACGCTAAAAAGATTATTGAAAATGACTTCAGGAATATTGATCAAGGCTATCTGGTTGTTCCTGCCCGGGTGCTTTTTGCGCCTGATTATGGCATTCCCCAACGTCGGGAGCGGGTGATTTTTATTGGACTGAGCTTGAGGCACCTAAACCCCGGGGTCGCACAGCTTATAGAGAGTGGAAAAATTGATGTTTACCCGCCACGGACACACTCAGAACAGGGGAATGATCGGCTAGCGCCCTATTCTCAGGTTCGACATGCGTTAAGAGGGTTAGAAGAGCCAGGGGTATCAAACGATCTGGCACAACAGAAATTCTCCAAGGCTAAGTACTGTCCGGGGACTCAGGGGCAGGCCGAGGTTTCTTATCATGGTGTCGCTCCTACCATAAGAGCTGAACATCACGGCAATATTGAGTATCGACGCTTGTCCAGGGAGAATGGCGGAAAAAATACAGAAGAGTTAGATCTTGGTTTGGTCGAACGTCGTTTAACTGTCCGCGAATGCGCAAGGATTCAAACCTTTCCCGACAGTTATGAATTCGTTCGGTCAAAGAGGAAAGGCGTGGAATACCCATTAAGCGCTTCAGGAGCTTACAAAGTTATTGGTAATGCCGTTCCGCCACTGCTGGCTTACCATATCGCTCGTCATATTGAAGCCCTATGGGTCGGCATGTTTAACGATGTGACAGTAGCAGAAACGCAAGTCAATTTGTTTGAGGCAGAAGCAGCTTGTGCTTAAGGATGAAAAAACAGCGGTGGGTTTTACGCCGCTGGCCTGAACAATGAAACCATCACAGAGTATTAAGCGTCTTTTGTCGTTTGCTTTCAGTCTGATTTTTACCATGAAAATTTTCTTTCTTCGTTGTGGTGATCAGGAGAAAATGTGCTGGAATAATTTCCTTTTTTTTATCCATGTTGTTTAATGGAGTTCTGAGACTATACTCTTTGGGTCATTATTGTCAGATCCTAGGGGTATGTATTGCAGGGTGTTTCTGCGATTTGGGTTTAGCAAGCCGGGAGGACAGATTGACACCTGTTTTATCCGGGTACTCAGGCACTAATGTCTTGGTAGCTTATAAGCTAGCTAGGGTGTAGTTAATTTGCAGTGTCCAGGTAGTGTGACTTTGTCTTCTGATTCTGAAGGCGTTTTGATAAATGGTCGCTCTTGCATAGAAATTTACCCTTTACCACGGTTTTGAGTTCCGCTGGTTGGTGTTTGGGGAAAGCGTTTTTCAGGCAAGATGCTGTAATGACCAGGGTAGGTCGACAAGGACAATAACAAAATCAGTTAATGATGTTTGTTGACTGGTTTACACCTCTGAATGCAGGGCTCTGGGTCTGCTCAATAATAATAAGAAGTTTCCGCCTCAACTCATTGAGACCCCTTTGAGAACGAGTGCGGATCGTCAGGGGATGTAAGGGAATGATGCAGCACATGCGAGCACTTTTTCTTCTTGCTACCGGTTTTATTGGTAGCTTGTTGCCGGTACGCCTGATGGCGGACTGGCAGGTCAATATGACTGAGGGGGTGACGGCTGTCAGCCGTTCCATCTACGGTCTTCACATGACAATTTTCATCATCTGCGTCGTTATTGGCGTGCTGGTGTTTGGCGTCATGTTCTATTCAATCATCATGCATCGAAAGTCCCGTGGTGTTGAACCGCAGCATTTTCATGAAAGTACGCTGGTTGAAATTGCCTGGACCACGATTCCGTTCCTTATTCTGGTTTTAATGGCTATTCCTGCCACCAAAACCCTCATAGACATTTACAACACTGATGAAGCCGAAGTGGATATTAAAATCACGGGCTACCAATGGAAGTGGCAGTACGAATATCTGGGAGAAGGCGTTTCATTCTTTAGTAATCTGTCGACGCCGAAAGAACAGATTTACAACGTCCGCAACAAAGAAAATAACTACCTGCTGGAAGTGGATGAACCATTGGTATTACCCGTCGGCCAAAAGGTTCGTTTTCTTGTCACCGCCGCAGACGTTATCCACTCCTGGTGGGTTCCGGCCTTCGCCGTTAAGCGCGACGCAATTCCCGGATTTATTAACGAAGCCTGGACTAAAATTGAAAGGCCAGGCATTTACCGTGGGCAATGCGCCGAACTGTGCGGCAAGAATCACGGCTACATGCCGATTGTGGTTGATGCCAGAACACCTGAGGATTTTGAATCCTGGCTGTCGGAGAAAAGACAGGAAGCAGAAAAGGTCAAACAGTTAACCCAGGAAAACTGGGACATGGATAAGTTGATGAAGCTGGGCAAAACCACTTACGAAAAAATCTGCGCAGCCTGTCATCAGGTGGGCGGAGAGGGAATGCCTCCATTGTTCCCGGCATTAAAAGGAGCTGATATGACGGTTAAGGCTGACGGGCTTGAAGGCCATGTTGATATCGTTATGAACGGCAAAAAAGGGTCAGCCATGCAGGCGTTCGCCAACCAGCTGAATGAAGCCGAGCTGGCTGCCGTTATCACCTATGAGCGAAACGCATGGGGCAATAACACCGGTCAGATTGTCACTCCAAAACAGATTCTTGAGTACAAGAAGACAGGAGAGCTGAAACCAGACGACAGCGCCAAACCTGCTGCAAACCAACAGCAAGCTGCTCTTAACAATCCAGCATCGCTGTGAGGACGCCATTATGACCGAACAGACACTTGAACATCACGACGATCACCATCACGGTCCGGCAAAAGGCTTAATGCGCTGGGTGTTGACCACCAACCACAAAGATATTGGCTCGATGTATTTGTGGTTCAGTTTCATTATGTTTCTGACGGGTGGCGCCATGGCAATGGTCATCCGGGCCGAACTGTTTCAGCCCGGATTACAGATAGTCGAGCCAGCATTTTTTAACCAGATGACCACCATGCATGGGCTGATCATGGTGTTTGGTGCGGTTATGCCTGCTTTTGTCGGGCTCGCGAACTGGATGATTCCGATTATGATTGGCGCGCCTGATATGGCGTTGCCAAGAATGAATAACTGGAGTTTCTGGATTCTGCCCTTTGCTGCCCTGATGCTGGTGAGTACTCTGTTTATGGAAGGTGGCGGCCCTAACTTTGGATGGACGTTCTATGCGCCGTTGTCCACTCATTATTCCCCACCTTCAACGACCTACTTCGTTTTTGCCATTCACATGCTGGGTATCTCGTCGATTATGGGGGCCATTAACATCATTGCCACCATCCTCAACCTGCGTGCCCCAGGCATGACCATGATGAAAATGCCGTTGTTCGTCTGGACCTGGCTGATCACTGCCTACCTTCTGATTGCGGTCATGCCGGTTCTGGCTGGTGCGGTGACCATGGTACTGATGGACATCCATTTCGGTACCAGTTTCTTTAATGCGGGGGGCGGTGGTGACCCTGTGCTGTTCCAGCATATCTTCTGGTTCTTCGGGCATCCGGAAGTGTACATCATGATACTGCCATCGTTCGGTATCGTGTCTGCCATTATCCCTACCTTTGCCCGCAAGCCGCTGTTTGGTTATACGTCGATGGTCTATGCCACCAGTAGTATTGCATTCCTGTCGTTTATTGTGTGGGCGCATCACATGTTCACAGTAGGAATTCCGCTGGTAGGTGAACTGTTCTTTATGTATGCCACCATGTTGATTGCGGTGCCAACCGGCGTGAAGGTTTTCAACTGGGTAACTACTATGTTTCGTGGCGCCATGACCTTCGAAACGCCTATGCTGTTTGCCATTGCTTTTGTGGTGCTGTTCACCATTGGTGGTTTCTCCGGGCTGATGCTGTCCATTGCGCCGGCCGATTTCCAGTACCATGACACTTACTTTGTGGTGGCACACTTCCACTATGTTCTGGTGCCTGGTGCTATTTTCGCCATCTTTGCCGCTGTGTATTACTGGATCCCCAAGTGGACCGGTCATATGTACGACGAAACGCTGGCAAAAACCCACTTCTGGTTGTCGTTTATTGGCATGAACCTGACATTCTTCCCAATGCATTTTGTTGGCCTGGCAGGCATGCCCAGACGAATTCCGGATTATGCTCTGCAATTTGCCGACTTTAACCAAATCGCCAGCATTGGGGGCTTTCTGTTTGGAGCCACGCAGTTATTGTTCCTGTTCATTGTGATTAAGTGCATTCGTAGTGGTAAAAAAGCGGAAGCGCAGGTTTGGGAAACCGCAGAAGGACTGGAGTGGAGCCTGCCTTCCCCGGCACCCTACCACACCTTTACGACTCCTCCTGATGTGAAGTAAGGCAGGGGTTTCGGTATGACGGATAAGGAAAACAGAGAAGAACAAACTGTCGATCTGTCACGGCGAACCGTATTGCGTACCGCACTGGTTGCGGGCGGTATGTTTGGGTTTGGTTTCGCTATGGTGCCCATTTACGACGTTTTCTGCAAAGTCACGGGCCTGAATGGCAAGACGGACCCAAACCCTTATACCGGCAAAGCGGAAATGGATACGAGTCGTATTATCAAAGTGCAATTTGTGGCAACGAAAAATGCAGGGATGATCTGGGATTTTCATCCGGATATTTCAGAAGTTGAAGTGCATCCCGGTCAGGTGGGAGAGCTTAGCTTTTACGCTCGCAACCCAACCAGTGAGCGAATGATCGGTCAGGCAATACCCAGTGTCACGCCCTTTCAGGCCACTAATTATCTGCACAAGGTGGAATGTTTCTGTTTTACTACCCAGACCCTTGATGCAGGCGAAGAAAAAGTCATGCCGCTGAGAATTATTGTGGATCAGGAATTACCCCGGCATATCACCAAACTAACCCTGTCGTACACTCTGTTTGATGTGACGACCATGGGGGAAAGGACGCTGAAGTCTTGAGGAGAGTTTAATGGCTGACGAAGGTAGCTATTATGTTCCGGCACAGAGCAAGTGGCCCATCATAGCCTCTGTCGGCATGTTTGTGACGCTTGCGGGTGCGGGCATGATGATGAACGATATGTCTGCCGGTGTAAAAGATTCCAATGCACACTACGTGCTGTTTGGTGGTGCGCTGATTATGGCTTATATGCTGTTTGGCTGGTTTGGCAATGTCATCAGGGAATCCCATGCCGGTCTTTACAGCGCACAGATGGACCGTAGCTTTCGCTGGGGGATGAGCTGGTTCATTTTCTCGGAAATCATGTTCTTCTTCGCCTTTTTTGGCACACTGTTTTACATTCGGATGTTCACAATTCCCTGGCTCGGTGGTGAGGGGCACGGGGAGATGACGAACAAGCTGTTATGGCCGGAATTTGCCGCCCAATGGCCGCTGATGAAGACACCGGATAATGAGACCTTTCCTGGCCCGGACGCTATTGTTGACCCTTTCCACCTTCCTCTCTTAAACACGTTATTACTGGTCGCTTCCAGTATCACCCTGACCATTGCCCATCATGCCTTGCGCAAAGATGAGCGCACTAAAGTTAAAGTCTGGCTGGTGGCAACCCTGATCCTCGGTTTTGCATTCCTGTTCTTTCAGGCAGAAGAATACATTGAGGCCTACAACGAACTGGGGTTAACCCTGAATGCGGGCATTTATGGTTCCACCTTCTTTATCCTGACGGGGTTCCATGGAGCCCATGTCACGCTTGGGGCGCTGATGCTGACTGTTATGTTGTTCAGAATTTTCAAAGGCCACTTTGAGCCTGAAAAGCATTTTGCCTTTGAGGCCGCCAGCTGGTACTGGCACTTTGTAGACGTGGTCTGGATCGGTCTGTTTATCTTTGTCTATCTACTGTGATAAACATAATGGTTGATACTATGAGTTTACCGGTATAACCAGGGGGCATGGCTGTGAATATCACCGTGCAGCCATGCCAGCACAATGATCAGCATGATCAGAGCCGTCAGGGTGATACGTGCCGTCAGAGAGTTAACGAGCTTGGCTGATCCGCTGCGGTCGGTGATGAGGTAGAAAAGCCCCCGAGCCAGGCAGACGAGTACGGCGAAGAAAAGAACAAGAATAAGAATTTTTAACCACATACCAGACTTCCATTGCTTAAAGAGCCCCATAAAAGGCTACGAAAAGCATAACAGTGGAACTGGATTGAGCACCAGATGTTGAAGTATAGAATCAAGTTGTCGCTGTTGGTGATACTGTTACTGCCCCTGCTGGTATTTCTTGGGCTGTGGCAGTTCTCCCGCTATGAGCAAAAGCTGGAACTTGAGCAGATGCTGACTGAGCGTCTGGCTATGTCCCCTCTGTTTTACTCTGAAGTAAAACGCTTTCCTGACCCCATGTACCTGCCTGTAACCGTACAGGGGCGGTTTGATGCTTCCCGTTATTTTTTACGTGACAATCAGGTGTATGAAGGTCTGGCAGGGTATGAGCTGATTATGCCTTTTACGACAACTGACGGACGTTCTCTACTGGTCAACCGGGGCTGGCTGGGCAGTGAATCCAGGGAGACGCTGCCTGACATTAAAACACCGGAAGCGGTGGTTGAGCTGACGGGTACGCTTTATCGTCCTTTAGGAAAAGCCTTCACCCTGGGCGACGATATCTGGGCTGAATCATGGCCCAAGCGCATTCAGACACTGGACTTCAACAAAATGAAAACCGCACTAAACCTGGAAGTTCCATCCATGCTGCTGGTTCTGGCGGATCGGCAACCGGGTGCTTTACAGGTTCGTCCGGTCACCATGAAAACAACATCCGGCAAGCACCTTGGCTATTCGTTTCAGTGGTTCACTATGGCGCTGGTACTGCTGGGACTTTACCTCTGGCAAATGATCAAATTCAGGAAGCACCAGCATGCAGGAAGTCACCTATAACCACAAAGAAGCAAGTAATAAAAGTAAGCCGGATAACTCGTCTGGCAGAGCGAAAGGCCGGTGGCAGATGTTACTGATTTTTGCGATTCCCGCCTTTGCTATCTGCCTTTCTTACCTGATGTACTTCACCGGAGCGCTCGTTCCCGAAGGTAAAACCAATAAAGGTCAGCTGATCCTGCCACCCAGGTCGCTTTCACAGCTGAACCTGACACAGGGAAGTCAGCTATTTTCTGAAGCAAACCTGGATGGACGCTGGGCAATTTTGGTATTTGGCAGCAAAGACTGCTTGTCTGAATCCTGTCAGGAGGCTATGTACCAGACCCGGCAGGCACATATTGCGCTTGGCAAAGAAACAGACAGGGTCGTGAGAGCATTTATTGCGGATGAAGAACTGGCCTTGACCAACAGCTTTCAGCAGGAACATCCCGACATCTTCTGGCTTAAAGCCAATAAAGCCAGTTTACTGAAGGAACTTGACCTCAGGGAGTGGCCGACAGGGCGTTATTTTATAGTCGATCCCCTTGGCAATGTCATGATGGGGTATGAGCCTGCGCAGTATGGGGGTGATCTGCTTCAGGATTTAAAGCGATTACTGAAAGCTTCGAAAATCGGCTAGTGCTTTTCATAGTAAGAATAACGACAGCGGCAGTATAAGGGGCTCTGACATGGAAACGGCTAAAAAGAAAGGCTTTTATCTGGCATTGTTTGCTACCGCTCTGGCAATGGTTGTGGTGGTATTGGGCGCTTATACTCGACTGGTTCATGCGGGGCTGGGCTGTCCTGACTGGCCGGGCTGTTATGGGCAGTTGACCGTTCCTGAAACCGCAAGGGAAATAGCCGTGGCCGAAGCTTTATTCCCTGATTCACCCGTAGAGGTTGAAAAAGGCTGGGCGGAAATGATTCACCGCTATGTAGCCGGTCTGTTACTTCTGGTGGTGCTGAGTATTGCACTGGTTTCGTGGAAGCACCGTAAAGAGCCGGGTCAGCCGGTTGTTCTCCCTTTCTTTATCCTTGGACTAATTACTTTGCAGGCCGCTTTTGGTATGTGGACAGTAACGCTGAAGCTGTGGCCTCAGGTGGTGACCCTGCATCTTCTGGGAGGCTTTGCCACTTTCAGCCTGTTGTTTCTTCTAACTCTTCGGCTGTCTGGCATGGGCTGGAAAAAGCTGCCTCCGGATACTGCTCAGGGTTTAAAAGGGTTGGGTATAGCAGGCTTGCTGGTAGTCATTGCCCAAATCACTCTGGGGGGCTGGATCAGCTCAAACTATGCAGCCCTCGCCTGCCCTGACCTGCCCATGTGTCAGGGGCAATGGCTGCCCTCCACTGACTTTGCAGAAGGGTTTGATATCACTCAGGAGATAGGCCCGAATTATCTGGGCGGACAGATGGACTCTGCTGCCCGAACGGCTATTCACCTGACTCATCGAATGGGTGCTTTAATAACAGTGCTGGTGCTATTGCTGCTAGCTGTCCGAGTGTTCAAATACGGTAGACAACTGCCTTATAGTTCACGATTCAGCCTGAAAAAAATAGCAGCCAGCGTCGTGTTTATTCTGACGGTTCAGGTACTGCTTGGGCTCAGCAATATTGTCTGGCACCTGCCATTACTGGTGGCTGTTGCACATAATTTATTTGGGGCTTTGCTGCTGTTGTCTCTGGTAGCTTTAAATTATCGATTACATGTTTCAGGGGATGAATGAGGAAGCTTGTTATGAACAAGGTAACGTACAGCGAACCCGTCCAGTGGAAGGACTATCTGGAACTGACCAAGCCCAAAGTGGTTGCGCTGATGGTGCTGACTGTGGTGATAGGCATGTGCCTGGCAACGCCGGGTATTGTGCCACTGGATGTACTGTTGTTTGGTAATACTGGCATCGCTTTGTCAGCCGCTTCAGCAGCGGTTATCAACCATGTGGTTGACCGGCGCATTGATAACATCATGGCTCGAACGCACAAGCGACCGGTAGCAGAAGGAAGAATCGCCCCCGCACAGGCAATAACCTTTGCCTTTGTTCTGGGCGTAACGGGGATGGCTATTCTGGTCTGGCTGGTTAACCCCCTGACGGCCTGGCTGACACTTGCGTCCTTAATAGGTTATGCCGTGGTTTACACGTCGTTCTTAAAGCGTGCAACGCCACAAAATATTGTGATTGGCGGGCTGGCCGGAGCCGCCCCTCCCCTGCTGGGCTGGACATCGGTAACAGGACAGTTTGAGGGTAATGCCCTACTGCTGGTACTGATCATCTTTGCCTGGACCCCTCCGCACTTCTGGGCTCTGGCTATTCACCGTAAAAAAGAGTACGCCAAAGCTGATATTCCCATGCTGCCAGTCACCCATGGCGAGGCCTATACCAAACTGCATATCGTGCTTTATACCGTGATTATGATTCTGGTCAGCGTGCTGCCTTTTCTCACGGGAATGAGTGGTTTACTCTATCTGGCCGGTGCTTTGGGGCTGGGGGGACGATTCCTGTACTGGTCAATGGCCCTGATGCGTGACAGTCGCCCCCATGCTGCCATTAAGACGTTCAAATACTCCATCACCTATCTGATGCTGTTGTTTGTCTTTTTACTGGCAGACCACTACACGACATTTTAAGAGTATGCTTTTTCAGTAAAGCATCTGAAATAAACCATAGAGAGAGCCGTATGAAAAAACAGATAAAAGGCAATGTCAGTAAAACCGTACTGTTACTTCTGGCGGCTGTCGGCATGGTGTTTGGCTTAACGTTTTATAAATACTCAACCAGACCGTCTCTTTCTCTCGAAGACCTGCAAAAAATGGGTACTGTCGTGTTCAAAACGCCCCGGTCTTTCCAGATGGCGGACCTGACAGACCACAACGGCAAACTATACAACAGCGGTAATCAGAAAGGTCAATGGACACTGATGTACTTTGGCTACACATTCTGTCCGGATATCTGTCCAACGACACTGAGCCAGTTGAATGGAATGGATAAACAACTAAAGCAGGACAATCTAAATCTGGCTCAACAGATGAGGTATGTGCTGGTATCCGTTGACCCTCGCCGGGATACGGTAGAGAAACTGAAAGGTTATGTGCCTTACTTTAACAAAGACTTTATTGGTGTGACCGGAGAGGTAAAAGACATTCATAACCTCACGGTGCAGCTTAATGTTCCCTATACGCCAGTGCTTAATCCTGAGGATGAATTTTATCTGGTCGACCACAGTGCTAACCTGGCTATCATCAACCCGGCAGGCGAATACCACGGTTTTATCCGCCCTCCCCTGGAGCCTGCAAAGCTTACCCGGATCATGACCGCTGTTGATGAAAACTACAGGCGTTAGGAGTCTATATGGCCATTGAAGTGATAGAAGTTGATTATACAAACCAACAACAGGCTGAAGACCTTGCCGCTCTTCTTAACGAGTATGCAAAAGATCCAATGGGTGGAAATGAATCATTAGATCCTTACGTTAGAGAAAATCTGGCTAAAGAGCTTAATAAAGTCCCCAATGCTTTTAGCATTCTTTGCTATGTTGACAAAAAACCTGCTGCGTTTGCGAATTGTTTTGAGTCATTTTCTACATTCAAGTGCAAGCCACTCATAAATATTCATGATATTGCTGTAAAATATGACTTTAGAGGTAAACATCTCAGCCAAATTATTCTGGATAAAATTGAGTACATTGCGAATAGAAGACAATGCTGCAAAATCACACTGGAAGTTCTTAATGGAAATGCCGCTGCAAAAAAAGCCTACCAAAAATTTGGATTTGAACCCTATCAGTTAGACGGTGATACTGGTAATGCAGAGTTTTGGCAAAAAGAATTAGTACACAAATAACAAAAATTTCAGGGACTGCACCTGCGGCTCATGCCTTGAAATTAGCGATATATGGCGAATTACTTATATTGAAGCAGACCTTTACTTCGATAAACTGCGTGTTTTTTGAAGCCAGTGCATTGCTACTAATGCGTTACTTCGACGTATTCGTAGGTTGGGTAGAGCGAAGCGACACCCAACACGGTGAATAACAATGAGCCCTACAGTCGTGCACTGGGTTAAGTTATCAGATTAAAAACACGAGAACATAATGATCCAGGTTGTAGGTCACAGTAATCCCGATTCCGATAGTATTTGTTCATCACTGGTTGCTGCTGAGTGGCTGAAAATGTCCCGCGGCCTTGAAGCGGTTGCGGTTGCCCAGGGTGAAATCACTGGTGAAACCGCCTTTATCCTGAATGAAGCTGGAGTTACAGCGCCTGCTCTGTGTGGAAGTGTTGAAGGCGAAAAAGTATGGCTGGTGGATTTCACCGACCTGGGTCAGGGGCCTGAAGGCCTCGATAAAGCGGATATTATGGGCGTTATTGACCACCACCGCCTGGGCGACCTGACCACTGTTAATCCGCTGGAAATGTGGATCTGGCCTGTGGGTTGCAGCTCTACCATCCTGTTCAACCTGTTCCGTATGGAAAACGTGAAGATCGAGCGCTCCGTTGCCATTCTGATGCTGGGTGCCATCATCAGTGACACCGTTGCTTTCCGTTCTCCAACCTGTATCGATAAAGACCGTGAAGCCGCCAGACAGCTGGCTGAAGAAGCGGGTGTCAGCCTGTATGACTTTGCTGACCGTCTGCTGCGCGCCAAGACCAATCTGGACGGCCTGACTATCGACAGCCTGGTAGACCGTGACCTGAAGCAGTATGCCATTAACGGTGCCAACGTAGTGGTAGGTCAGGTGGAAATCGCCAGCTTCGAGCAGGTTGAAGATAAAATGGAAGCCCTGGACGCTGAGTTACAGGCTCGCTGCGTACAAGGCGGTTTCAAACTGGCTGCTCTGATGCTGACGGATATCACGTCTTCAACCACTCGCCTGCTGGCGCAGGGGGAGTGGGCTAAAAAGCTGAAGTCCGACAGTGCCGACCGCTGGGTGCAGATGGAAGATACCCTGAGCCGTAAGAAGCAGGCATGGCCGTGGATTCAAAAGACTCTGGCTGCATAATCCGGGTTTGATGCCATAAATATCTCACCGTCATCTTTTAGAGAAAGCGGTGAGGTTCACAAATTACTGTTCCCCTTACCAGTAAAGTTAATTGAACTACCCGAATTATCTATGCCCAATAACAATGTCACTGACCGACACAGAAAAATGATCCGGAAAACGATGGCTTCTATCTTCACGGTAGCGGCCTGTACGACAGCAACGGTTTCTACGGCAAATAGTGGCCAATGGGGGATCGGGGTTTCTTTTCGTCATAGCACTATTCCTTATAAGATTGATCGAGCCGATTCTGTGGGGACGGTCATTCCGCAGATTTTTTATGAAGGCGAAACCATCTTCCTGCGCGATCTGGAATGGGGTGTGAAAGCTTATGAAGATGATGACAATCACATCAACGCCGTCATTAAACGTCGTTTTGTCAGCATCCCTCATCGTATGCAAAATCAGTACCAGGAAGATTCCCTGGACTGGGGGGTGCAGTGGGTTCATCGGGTAAACGACAGTCGCAGCTGGCGCTTTGAGGCGTTGACCGAAACCCGTTCTCTGTCCCGGTCACAGTTTTATGCCGGCCACGACTGGCAGCTGCAATACGGTAAGCTGGAGCTTAAACCGAGAGCAGGCCTGCGTTACAAATCCAAAAAATTTAACAGTTACTACTATGGCCTGAGTGATTATGAAGAGTTCAATGGTCAGAACATTGATGCAGGCATTGAGGCAGAAGCAGGCGTCAGCCTGCGTTACCCATTGTCGGGCGGACTCTATTTAACCGGTGCCCTGGAGTACGTTTATCTTGATTCCAATGCCCGCCATTCGCCCAATGTGGACAGTAATGGCTTTGGTGTTGTCAGGCTTGGCTTTGTCTACTTTGATGAGCCTTCCAAAGGCACTGGAACGGTTCCTGCCATGGCTGAAGGTTCCTATCTGCGAGGGGCTCATGGCTGGGCGACACCGTCGGACATGGGGGAAATCCTTAGCTTTAAATCCGAACGTGATCCCTACAACAATCAGATGAGTTCTGTCTTTTACGGTCATCCGTTACGACAGGGTTGGCTGGGCTATCCCGTGGATATTTATCTTCACAGCGGTATCGTCTACCACTATGAAAAAAACAAAGTAGACGAGAACGGTAGAAAGGTTCAGAACCCGGTCTGGGAAGGGATTGTTTCCATCAAGGCTTATTACAACTTCACCTGGCCAGTTCGCTGGCGTTTTGGTCTTGCGGAAGGTTTATCTTATGTCAGCAGGTTGACCTACAACGAATGGCAGGAAATGGACAAGCAAGGCAGTGAAGGCAGCAAGCTGATGAACTATCTGGATGTCAGCTTCGACGCTAACGTGGGTGATCTTGTCCACAGTAAGTCTCTGGAAAACCTGTGGGTGGGTTACAGTATGCATCACCGGTCTTCTATTTTTAAACAGGCATCCCAGTTTGGTCGTATAAAGGGTGGCAGTAACTTTAATACCGTCTATCTGCAATACCATTTTTAATGGTGGGCGTTATCTGGTCAACTGAATTCGTTGGCCAGATCGGGTATGCCTTACAACCGGCATACCCATAACCATCATCAGTAATTTTTAATACGGACAGGCTCATGGCGTTCGTCCGTATAGATCGCCATGTCTACCTTTTTGCCGTTAACGCTGTAGAAGGTTGACGTAACCGTACCCATCAGGTCGCCACGACCCTTCCAGAGGGGCTCACGGTGAAGTGCCTCAATAGCCTGATTTTCTGTCGTGGCAATGGAGGCGGAAGCCATAAATAACGTTGCTGCTTTTTGGCGTTCCAGTGAGTGGGCGGCAAATTCGGTATTCACGAAATCGTACTCTTTGTACAGCGAGTGATTTGCGTGGGCGAATTTTTGTTCGTGCCGGATTCGCGTTTCTGTCGGGTAACCATTTTCTACGTTTGTCGCCCGGGCGTCTGCGTCCAGCAGAACATAGGAAAAGTAAGCGGTATACTCTCCATGCTTATAGATGTTACTCAACTCTTCCGCTGATTTAACGTTGTAGGCTTCCCAGGACAAATGGTAACTGGGTACGGAAGTATTACCCAGAATGTCGCCATTATCATTCTGTCGGGCAGTTCCTTCATCAGCCATGGTGTTCATCAGGAGTGGCTGACCGCCTTTGGTGACACCACCGTAGGGGATTAGTCCTGCCCAGGTCTGGATAATGCGGGTTTTGCCATCAGCATCGGTATGATTAAGTACGATCAGGCCTTCGTAGTTAATAGCCATGTAATCAAAATTTGCTGCTCCCCAGGCTAACCCTTCACCATTGGTTTGCCCCATGACCGTACATTTTGCTGGCTGCTCACTTTGCAGGAAGCCGATGCCGCCATTGCGTTGTGATTCCAGAATGGCTTCATCGCTCATCCCTACCGCAAGCAGGTAGTCAGGGGATAGCTCCATCGATTCAGACAGGCCTTTAATGTAGGCGGCTGCATCAGGGGAATGTTTTTGCAGCTTTGCAAACACACCTGCGTTTTTAAAGTTCTCGCTCAGACTTTCAAGCGTCAGACCCGGCAGCATCACTCCCAGAGTGGTGTCAAAGCGATGAATTGAGCGAGTGATTTGCTTGTTCGCTACGTCACCAACATGCTTGCCTAAGTCGTAAGTAGAGCCAGTGAATTTAACTTCTGCAATTTGGTCGGTATGCTGGATAAGCTCAGCTTGTACGCACAATGATGATGCCATCAAAGCTGCCGCTAACAGTGTTTTTTTCATAGGAAAGAAGGGATTTTCTCAACGTAATGGATTCATGCAGCTTATTAATAACAAGCTATCAACAGAATCCAATAAGAAGGGAATAGCCATATAAAAGAGCTGATTTGCATCAATGAAGCAGAATTATTGCGGTATGTACGGACAATCCCGGTCAGCGTATTCGACTTATTTGAGACCGGGTGACTGACTAATAATTTATTACTCTCTCATAGTCGTATAAATCATACTGAGCAGGAACATTAGAAAACAGACGACAACGACAGACGGACCTGCCGGGGTATCCAGGTGCCACGAAGCGTAGAGTCCGCCGGACACGCCCAGCAAGCCGAAGCCACTCGACAGTGCAGCCATTTGCTCTGGTGTCCGTGCAAATTTCTGGGCGGTGGCAGCAGGAATGATCATGAGGGAAGTGATCAGCAGAACGCCAACAATTTTCATGGCAATAGCAATCACCAGCGCCATCAGCAGGGTTAATACCAGTCTGGCTCTTTGTACCGGAAAGCCTTCTACCTGGGCCAGCTCTGCGTGAACGGTCATGGCCAGCAGTGGACGCCAGAGCCAGATCAGGGCACCAAGCACAATCGCCCCGCCGCCATAAATCCAGTACAGGTCTTCTACACCGGTGGCCAGCAGGTCACCGAACAGATAGGACATCATATCGATTCGCACATTACCGGCAAAACTGACAGCGACAAGACCGATGGATAAACTGCTGTGAGCCAGTATGCCCAGCAGTGTGTCTGAAGCCATGCGTTTCTGGTTTTGCATCAGTACCAGAATCAGGGCCAGAAGCAGCGAGCAGAAGATAACCGCAAGATTCAGGTCAATATCCAGCAATAAGCCAATGGCGACCCCGAGCAGGGCCGAGTGAGACAGCGTATCGCCAAAGTAAGCCATACGCTGCCAGACCACAAAACAACCCAGGGGGCCAGCGATCAGAGCCACACCAAAACCAGCGAAGAGTGCATGAAACAACAGGTCAGAAATCATGAGATCAGGAATCATGGGGTGTCTCCGTTACCATCCGTCTTGTGAACAACATTCCCTTCTACGGTGTGTTCATGATCATGATGATGGGTGTAAATCGCCAACGCGTCTGATTCTCTGCCGAACAGTTTGAGGTAGGCCGGATCCTGTCGTACCTGAAGGGGGGGGCCTGAACAGCAGATATGATGGTTCAGGCAAACTACCCTGTCGGTAGAAGCCATGACCAGGTGCAGGTCGTGGGATACCATAAGTACTGAGCACCCCTGTTCACTCCTCAACTCAGTGATCAGTTTATAAAGCTCCTTTTGCCCGTTGACATCCACACCCTGAACCGGTTCATCCAGCACCAGCAGGTGTGGCTTGTGCAGCAGCGCCCTGGCCAGCAGGGTTCTTTGCAACTCACCTCCGGACAGGGACTGAACGGGAGAATTAATGACATGCTCTACCCCGGTTCTGCCCAGGGCATTTTTTACGTCTGAAAGTGGCTGTTTAGTCAGGGACAGGAATCGTTTAACGGTCAGGGGCATGGTGTTATCCACGTAGAGCTTTTGTGGCATATAACCGATTCGTAAACCACGTTTGATGGTTCTCTGCCCTGAGTCAGGTTTCTGCAAGCCCAGAACAATACGAACCAGTGTCGTTTTTCCTGCGCCATTTGGGCCGATCAGCGTTACTATTTCCTCTGGCTTCAGATCCAGAGAAATATTGGACACTACGGTTCGCTCCCCGTAAGCCTGGCTGACATTGTTAAGGCTTATTAGAGTTTGAGACATCTTAATCCGTAAAAATAGAGAAGATAAAAACAGTTCTGGTCATGACACTTCATTCATGTCGGTATCCGTTGTGTCACCGGAGGTAACACAATGACGACACAGACCGGTTAATTCAATGGAGCTTTCAGAAACAATAAAACCCTGCTCAGACGCACAGGACTGAATGGCATTATTTATAGCAGCATGATCCACCTCCTGAGTGGTTCTGCATTGTTTGCAGATCAGGAAACTGCCATGGTGTGACTCCCCCGGATGCGGGCAGCCAATAAAAGCATTCAGTGACGACAGTCGGTGAATAAGCCCCTGTTCCAGCAGAAAGTCCAAAGCCCGGTAGACGGTAGGAGGTTGCGCAGACCTGGATTCCAGCTTTGCCAGCTGGGCTAAAACCTCATAGGCTCCAACGGGCTGATGGCTTTGCCAGACCAGCTCCAGAACGGTTTTACGCAAAGGCGTCAGGCGAACCCCGTTATTTTGGCAGATAGCAGAGGCTGTCTGAAGTGCCTCTTCTATGCACTGGTCATGATTGTGGGGGTGATAATCACTGCTCATTGTTTGGGACATATTGTGTGGGACATAGAGTGTCGTGTTAATGACTCAAAAAAGTAATGTTACATTATAACCCGAATCAGTATGGATTTAAGGGGGCTGATACCTGCCTGATGGTTGCTGTGTATTTTTTAAGATGCCCGGGAATGGAATTCATTCAAAAAATTTTTAGGCAAGGTTTCGCTTTATAACTAAGATTCTTTTTCTGAAACAAGTTTTGCTTTTTCTTATGCAGCCCTAAACGATAATTTTATGATAAATCGGGAATATCTGTACGCTTCTGTTTGGCAACCTTTTTTATGTGGTTTGCTCTGGCTGATATCTTTAACAATACACGCAGCCCCTGCTCTTCCTTACTGGAGTATTGTGGTAGGAATGTCCAGCTCCGCACCGAATAAAATTAATATCAACCGTTGCCTGACCCATAACATGTCGGTTGGTCACCGGGGTATTTCTCAAGATGACGAATTTTCTTTACTGAACCAGTTTGTGCCAGACTCTTTGGCGGCTGTTATTTTTGAGGGTAGTGATCACGTTCGTCAGTTTTACTTAGTCAGTCGCCAGAACGATTGGTTTATGCCAGAATCCACGGAGGAGATTAATACGAATTTGAAACTAGAAATCCCTCCCGAGGGGTCTTCGCCGCTGCATAATAACCTGTATATCTTTCCATCTCTTTCAGAATCATTTTTGTCAACGCCGCACAACAAGGCACCGGACATCTTAGTTGTTGAGTTTTTGCTACCTGAAAATGGGCAGACGGGAGCATTTCCCCCTGAAGGCAATCAGGCAATGTCTGTAGAGGTACTTGAGGATCGCTGGCGTTATAAAATTAATCTCGGCTTGTTAAATAATCCAATGGTGATTAGCCTGCCGGGTTGTTTCGCCCTGTCCCCGGCAGACAGCGGAGTTTGTTTAAATGCCTGTGAAAATTTAACGCCCTTGCCCATCGCCATTTTGCAAGAGTCCGGCAAGACAATCACTGAAGATACGAAAGCCGTGAGTGGTGATGTAGCGCTGATTGTCTATTATCCACCGGCTAAGTTCAGCGAAAATCAGGCTCCTTTGTATGAAACCCATATTTGGGTTGTCCCCCGAAGTGAACACACCCAATCACCACCGGAGCCTTACCCCTCCCAACTTGAATTTCAGCCTGAAGACCCGCTCCACACGGACAAAGGGCGGGCTGATAAGACAAAGCGAAAGAGCCAGAAGGCCCACTCTACCGATACAGAGTCGATTGAATCATTAATTCAGCAAGTAGAGGGTGTGGGTATATCTGTTGCTTGCAAGGAATCAGCTTTTTATAAGGTTGATGATCTAATGGAAGTGGTTCTCAAATTATTTGCCCGGCGATCTGACCTGCAAGCTTCGAACCCTCGTAGCCAGCCGGAAAAAAAATTCAGGTATTACCAGCTTAAGAAGGCCGATTTAGCTTTATCCAGAGGTTTTCACATTGTAATCGATTATTTTTTTAAATGTGCTGAGCTGGAAACGCCTGTCACCACGTTCCGCGAATTATCCGGTGAGGGGGTCAAATATATCCCGTTATCATTTATTGCCAAAACTTACCCTCAGATCCAGAATTTGCAATATAACTCAGACAGAGAACATCAAAAGTTAGTTCTTCATACCCAGAACTCAATAGAGATGGTTCTGATGGCTTTAACCTATATTAGTAGGCAAAACGGACGTCGCTCCATAATTGACCCACTGACTGATATCTGGGGCGATATCCGCACAGTAGTAATCTCTTTTGCAAGCAGTCCTGAAAACTTTACCGATGCATCAATCGGCACTGATATCATCTATCGCTTAATGCTCTTTGCCATTGAGGTAACGGATGTGGATATGATCTTTTCTCTTTGTGACCGGAGCTCCCATGTGTACCACGGCGGCATAAAGACCTCTCGATATGAAAGAGATAATTCCCTCACAACTCTCAGGAAGACTTACATGAGCGCCTGGACAAAGCTTAAGGCATTGTTATCCACACAGGATATTCCTGTACCGCAACTCAGACAGTTGATTGAAGGTGCCGGGCGAATCGGGATTAATACCGCTCTCTGGTCAACAGAGGTGGATCATTATGAGCAGATGAAGGAAGACGCTATTGCGGCGAAGCGGGAATCCAATGCGGCAGAATGGGAAAAGAAGGTGAGTCTCGCCGAACAACATGGCAGGGAATTGCTTCTTCAGATTGACAGGGAGCAAGCTGAACTGGCTCTTTTACGTGAACAACGGGATAAAAAACAAAAAACAGTCAGGCAGAAAGAAAACCGTTTGGTTCCCCTGCAGCAGGAGAGTCCGGCTACCACCGAACCAGAAGAGCAAGCCAGAGATAAACCTCCTGAAGTGGAACCTGAGTGGCGGAGGTTGTATTGGGCAGGCGCTGAGGCTTACAAAGAGTCCGGTGCTGAATTAGCACTGGAGCTGTTTCAAAAAGCACTGGACGCTCAGCCTGATCAGCTTTCACGGGCGAGAATTTTGTCTGCCATGGCAGATTGCTACTTTGTACCTGGTGAAAAAAAACTTAAGAGTTTGTTCGAAAGTTACAACAAGGCACTGGCATTTCGCAGGCAGATGGAGCATGAAGCCCAGCAACAGCAAAGGCCAACATTAGACAAAAATGCTTTGAATGCTTTGTCTTACCAATTCCTGAAGGCTATAGAGACACTTCTGGAGCCCATAAAGCAATCTACCCGATTGCATTCGGACGCTTTGGAGTCGCTATCGTTGGTTGACATACTTTCCCCCGGGGTCGACAAAGAAGAAGCCGAGTGTCTTTTGCTTATTCTCATTAAGGAATGGGAACAGCTCAGTTCAATGTCATCCCGTCTGAGAGATGGGAATGATGCCCTGATCGCAACGTACCACCTCAGACAGCAAATCATTAAAAATTTGATAACGACCGGAGCGACCAGAATATCAGAGGAAACAATAACCAGGAAAAAACTTGAAACAGCCAGGAAAAAAATGTCTTCGTCTGGCCAAAAAAAAGGTAAAGGTGTCAAAAGAGGCAAAGGTATCAAGGATGAGCAGAGAGAAGATATTTCAATTCAGGACAATCTCAATACCCATTATGAGAGGCTCTCCAAAGAATTAGGGCATTTTGAGCAAGTGGCCTCCATGGCCAAAGCATTACTGGATAGTTGGAAAAGTCCACAACCTCGCTTCGGGGAGCAGCCAGCCATTAAACTGTCTGAAAAGGACTGGCAGGCAATCCGTGAACTATTGGCATCGGACGTCAGGCTGAGTAGGAATATGCGAAAGAAACTGCTTAATCCGAACAAGCTGGATAATTATTTGTCGAGTCTTACCTTCATAATGACCCGGTCTGAACACTCAGACAAACTTGATAATTTTCTGCGCACGCTGAATCTGGAAGAAGTAGATATAGCGGCGGATCATTTTTGCCTCTTCAATGCCATCATGCGCTGGCTTCAGGAGCACCCGGATATAGCGCCAGAAGTCGACCGTGAAATGACGGGGCGGCAGCTATTTACGATGCTGGCACCGAAAGGGATACAGTTAGAGCGGGCGTTTCCCGATAATGTCGAGATGCAACGAATCGCCTCAGCGTTTACGGAGACAGGAGCCAACTATCGAGCCTGGGGAACCGATAGTATGGTTCATTATCTGATCGCCCCCTGGCTGAATATTCCTGTACTGGTGCTTGCTACAGACGCCGCCCGAGAAGGAGGAGCCGTTAATGGAGTTCTTTACGATTCTGGCGATATCGATCCTATTTATGAAGATCAGATAGCCAGTTTTATGACAAACGATACGATGGTACTTATCCATAGACAAAATCACTGGCAGGTAGCATTACCTTCGACAGGCTCCCGCTACAACAGGGAAAGCCACACGGGTAATTTACATTGTACGGGATACACAGAGCCTTCTTGTCAGAGCTTTCAGTCGCAATAGCCACTCTCAATAGTCACTCTCAATAGTCACTCTTCATCCGTCTGGGTGAATGCATCGAATGCTCTGACAGGCACCTCAACAGGCTCGATTTTCCTTTGGGAAAGGAAGATTTTCAGATGCTCTCTCAGCTCTTGCTCCCGAAAGGCGTTGCCCTTTGCAGCCAGGGAAGGATAGGCGTTTTTCAACATCGTTATGGTTTGCTCTATCGCTTCATCCATGGGCAGTTGCACGTTATCGTAATACAGGGGGCGACTGATTCTTTGCGCTGCTAAATCACGATATTCCTGCGGAAAGTGACTGTTGTCCTTTATACCCTGACCTTCCAGCTTCTCGACTTTTTTTATGGCTTTCAGTCGTGATCTGGACCAGTAAGCGGTTTGTGTCTGGTGAACGGCTTCGGCTTTTTCTTTCTGTAGCTTTGCATGGTCTTTTGAACGCTGACGGACTCGCTCCAAAAGCACGGCTTTTTTATGATCTTCTGGCGATTCGCTATTCAGAAGTTCTATTGCCTGCCTTGCCCAGGGTTCATTAATTTTCTGAAGTTCTTTGATCTTGCGGGTTTTGTGCTTGCCTTCAGGAATGTCAGCCCGATCAATAGATTGCTCACCCAACTCAAACATCTGGTCGACGGCCAGCTCTGCCGGAGACTTGTACTTGAAACCCGTGTCGGTCATTTCATGCTTACGGTTCCAGTCTTTTTCCTGTTTTTCTGAAGGGGTACGGGGGGCAGGCGTGTTTTCCTCTGATAGTGAAGGCGATGGTGAAGAAGATGCAGAACTGCTCCAGCTTGCTGGAGGACTGTACACTCTTCTGGCGTACTCACAGGCTACGTTATACAGCGCCAGCTTAACGGTCTGGTCATCAAGGGCTTTATCCAGCCGCTCAATCGTGGCTTTTTTTATACCGGCCTGAGATAAGATCTCGGTGACGTCTGAGCGTAGTTTTAGCATTTGCGTCACCCGGCAGATTTTTTTACTGTCTACCGCCATGTCCGCTACTTTTTTGGCTCCGTCCAGTGGGTCGCTCGCCATTTCTGAAGGGTGTGTAACAGCGTCGGTGATTCTGGCAACGGTCTGGTCAAATTCTTCCCGCTCAGCCCGGGAGCGTTTCAGAAGCGCTTTGACATCGACCACCATCAGGCTGGAGATGGCTCTATAAGGCGTTGTTGTTCGTTTTGAAATGGCTCCGGTAAGCGCCCTGGCAAAGGCTTGTTCTTCCTGTTTGCTGATCTGTTTGAACTCTGCCTGTCTGGCTTCCAGGAACTTTTTCTTCCAGCTGGTAGGAGGCCAGAATAGTTTGACCAGCATACCTTTGAACTTTTGCGGCCCGGTTCCCTTATACTCACCCACAACGATCTTACCGTTGCGAAGCCGAAGTACCTGGTCGTCCTTGTATTTCTGTGTGAACTGTTCTGCTTGCTGAATCAGGTTGGCAGGTATACCAAGCATGCTGCGTCCTTGCTGTTTTTTTCTGTTCGTGCTGTTGTAAGCCCCTTAAAGCAAGGATAGGTCAGGGAAGTAACGGGATGCTTTCCTGACTTCGTAAAAGCACCATCTTTTTAAATTCGTCCGGATCCTTGAAGTTGAGGATCTGGTTTTCCTGATGTTCCTGGTCCACGTCCTGCTCAGGATGGACAAAGGTAATAATGCGGGAAATCCAGAAGCGGAAAGCGGCAAGGCGCAGCATCAGGGGCCATGATTCTTTTTCCTGTGGCGTAAATGAACGAACCTGTGAGTAAGCGTGGGTTATGGCCGTCAAGCGATTGTCGTTCAACGACAGGTCGGGGTTAATGCACCAGTCATTGACGGTCACCGCCAGATCGTAAAGCAGGTAGTCATGGCAGGCGTTGTAAAAGTCGATAATGCCGGTAATTTTGCCCTGATCGAATAAAACATTATCGTGGAAGAGATCGCCGTGGATCAGCCCTTTTGGTAACGGGCTGGCTTTGGATTGTTCATAGGTGGATAGCTCAGAGAGGATGTCCTGCCAGAGAGTCTGCATCAGTTCTGCCTCATGGGAAGGCAAAAGCGGACTTAGCCGCTTAACCTGAAGCTTTAACCACGGGATGCCCCGCTGGTTTTCCTGTTGCAGGCTGGATTTTTGCCCAATCTGATGCAGTTTTGCCAGCTGTGTACCAATCTGACGGCAATGCTCAGCACTGATTGTGTTCAGGTGTTGGCCTGTAAAGCATGGGCTGATCAGACAGGGTTTGCCCTTTAATGTATGCAGGGCTTCTCCCTGCCTGTCCCTGATGGGTGCTGGAACCTGAATACCTCCTTCACTGAGCTCCGTTGTGAAATCAATGAAAAAAGGCAGGGTTTCTTCGGGCAGGTATTCAAACAGCGTCAGAACATAACGTTGTTGCGTGTCGTCGGACTTCAGGTCAATGAAGTAATTGGTATTCTCGACGCCGCTTTCTATACCGGTAAAGTCGCGCAGGACTCCAAGATCGAAACGTGATAACAGTGCTTCTATATCACTGGCTGACAAGTGTGTGTAAACAGACATAGCTTCCTTTATAGGTTCCCTTCAGGCCCTTATTCTTGAACTTGCTCTGGTGTTCTAGTTATTGCTTATGGAACTGGCGGGATTCATTTCCATTGGAAAATGGTCCACGATGGCACTAGCATGCCGGGTTTGTCAGCTCGAATAAAGTTCCCCTGGTTATCCGCCGCCACTAGGAAGTACGGAGGCCCTGACTTTGGAATCACATGAATAGCGTACAGGAAAGGGCCAATACGGTATTCGCGGATGGTCCGGTCTTCGCCTGAGCGGATCACAACGGTAGTGTCATCCCGTTGCTCAAGGTCTTCGGGTCGCAGGTTTTTGGGAATTTTTTCGAAGTCTGCTTCGCTGATCACATTGGCCTCAGTACTCACTTCCGGAGGCTTTTCCAGGTTAGCCTGCTCTGAGTCCGGCGCTCTGGAAGCGCATCCCGATATGAAAAGAGAGGTGAAAAGAGTGGCAGTCATCAGCGATGTTGTGAGTTGTTTCTTCATGGTGTATCTCGCTCATCATCCATCAGGGCATTAAAATAGCTCCAGTAGCTGAGTTTACTCGGAATTCTTTAACCCGAATATCTTTTAAAAAGTAATGACTATGCCAGAACCTCTGTCAGAACAAGAGCCAGAACAAGAGCCAGAACAAGCGTCAGCCCCGTTGATTCTTGTTGATGGTTCTTCTTATCTCTATCGTGCCTTCCATGCGTCCGAGCGAGCCAACCTGCGAACCTCTGATGGTCAGCCCACCGGTGCCATCCGGGTGATGACCAATATGCTGCGTAAGTTGAACAATGAATACCCCGGCAGCACGGTCGCAGTGATTTTTGATGCAAAGGGGAAAAACTTCCGCCATGACCTGTACTCCGACTACAAGGCTACCCGAAAGCCTATGCCGGATGATTTGCGTTCTCAGGTGCAGCCGATTCACGATATTGTTCGTGCGCTGGGCATGCCGTTGCTGATGATTGAAGGCGTTGAGGCGGACGATGTGATTGGCACGCTTGCCCGCGAAGCAACGGAAAAACAGGTGGACACGATCATTTCAACCGGCGATAAGGATATTGCCCAGCTGGTTTCCGAACACGTCACCCTGATCGACACCATGAAAAACGAAGCCACCGATCTGTCTGGCGTGGTGGATAAGTTTGGCATTCCAGCAAACCTGATTGTGGATTATCTGGCCCTGATGGGGGACTCCAGTGATAACATTCCGGGCATGCCGGGAGTCGGGCAAAAGACAGCTCTGGCGCTTTTGCAGGGGATTGGCAGTATTGATGATATTGCTGAGCGTCTGGAAGAGGTTCCGGCACTGGGCTTTCGTGGCAGTAAAAACTTTGCCGCTAAATTTGCTGAACATAAAGAAGTGGTGCTGTTATCCCGGGAACTGGCCACCATCAAAACCGATGTTGAACTGTCCACCAGCGTGGACAGCCTGAAAGCCGACCCGATTGATAAAGAAGCCTTGCTGGCGCTGTTCCGGAAGTTTGAGTTCCGGTCCATGATCGCTGAACTGGACAGCGAGGCAGGAGCCGCAGGAGAAGACCAGACGCCAAAGGCTGGAGCCAGCTATGACACGGTTCTGACTGAGGCCGAGTTCAAACACTGGCTGGAGCAACTGAACAAAGCAGAACTGTTTGCCTTTGATACTGAAACCACCAGTCTGGATTATATGGTGGCAGAGCTGGTGGGCGTTTCCTTTGCTGTTGAACCGGGTAAAGCGGCTTATGTACCGGTGGCTCACGATTATATGGGCGCGCCTGAGCAGTTGGATCGCGACTGGGTGCTGGAACAGCTGAAGCCCCTGCTGGAAAGTGACGCGAAGAAAAAAATCGGGCAGAACCTGAAGTATGACCAGAGCGTTCTGGCTCGCTACGATATCCACCTGAAGGGCATCGCCTTTGATACCATGCTGGAGTCGTACGTGTTCAATTCGACGGCTACCCGCCACGATATGGACAGTCTGGCTGACAAATACCTTGGCCATCAGTGTACGTCTTTTGAAGATATCGCTGGCAAGGGTAAAAAACAGCTGACGTTTAATCAGATCGAACTGGAGAAAGCCTCGCCTTATGCGGCAGAAGATGCGGACATTACCCTGCGTCTGCATCAGGCGCTGTATCCTGGGCTGGAAGCCGAACCTTCCCTTGGCAAAGTGTTCCATGACATTGAGATGCCGCTGGTGGATATCATCTCCCGGCTGGAACGCAATGGTGCAAAAGTCGACGGGGCTTTGCTGGCAACACAGAGCCTGGAGATTGGAGAACGGCTAAAAGATCTGGAGCGTCAGGCTCATGAAATGGCGGGTGAACCGTTCAATCTTGCGTCTCCAAAACAGTTACAGGCCTTGCTGTTTGAAAAGCTGGGTCTTCCGGTCATCAAGAAAACCCCCAAGGGGCAGCCGTCCACTGCTGAAGATGTATTGCAGGAGCTGGCGCTGGATTACCCTCTGCCGAAACTGTTGATTGAGCACCGGGGGTTGAGCAAGCTGAAGTCGACCTACACCGATAAACTGCCACAGATGATTAACCCTGAAACCGGGCGCATTCATACCTCGTATCATCAGGCGGTGACAGCGACCGGACGACTGTCGTCTTCTGATCCTAACCTGCAGAACATTCCGATTCGTACAGAAGAGGGTCGCAGGGTTCGACAGGCGTTTGTCGCAACCGAGGGCTATAAGTTGATTGCGGCGGACTACTCTCAGATTGAGTTACGAATCATGGCACACCTCTCTGGTGACAGAGGTTTGCTGGAAGCCTTTGCCAACGGGCTGGATATTCACAAAGCGACGGCTGCGGAAGTATTCGGGGTGACTCTGGACGATGTGACGTCTGAACAGCGACGGAGTGCCAAGGCGATTAACTTCGGCCTGATTTATGGCATGTCTTCATTCGGCTTATCCAAACAGCTGAATATCTCCAGAAAGTCGGCCCAGGAATACATTGACCTGTATTTCGATCGCTATCCGGGTGTGCTCCGTTATATGGAGACCACCAAAGAGAGCGCTCGTGAAAAAGGGTATGTTGAAACCCTGTTCGGTCGCCGACTCTATCTGCCGGAAATTAACGCTCGTAACGGTATGCGTCGCCAGGGGGCAGAGCGTACGGCGATCAATGCCCCGATGCAGGGAACGGCAGCCGATATCATCAAACGCGCGATGGTTGAGGTTGACCGCTGGCTGATGGAAAGCGGCCTGGATGCCCGCGTGATTATGCAGGTACACGATGAGCTGGTTCTGGAAGTCGCCGAAAGCAATCTGGAAGCGGTTTGCAGAGGGGTTGAAGCGAAAATGTCACAGGCTGCTTCTCTGGATGTGCCATTACTGGTTGAAGCGGGTGTTGGTGACAACTGGGATGAAGCGCACTAAGAAGAGTTTTGTAAGGATTTTGTAAGGCTGGAAAAATCCGGGAACTAATCTTCAAACAGCTTGTCTTAGGTAATAAGAGTCACGTTTAGTGGCTTGCTTACTCCTTGTGTGTTTAGTGTTGGCAAAGCAGTGGCTGTTCCCCTGCAGACCACTGCAATCAACCAGCTTCCTTCCCCCAAAGGTAGCTGGTTTTTTTTGGCTGAAAAAAATTTAAAAATTTTTGAACTTTTTTAAAAAGCGGTTGTCTTATGTAGTGCAGGAGGGAAACTTTCTGCATTCCTTGTGTGTTTAGTGTTGGCATTAACGGCAGTCTGACGTTCCCCAACAACAGACTGTCATCACCAGCTATCGGTCCCCACTGGTAGCTGGTTTTTTTTGTCTATATATACGACATCTGTTTATTTTTTTGAGTAAAGCTTCTCTCTTTTTTGTCGACTCTTTACTCAATGACCCACTTTTTTTTGAACTATTCAGAAAAACGCTGGTCTGAAGTTATGTAAGGAGGCTGATTGTCTACTTACACCAACTCCTTGTGTGTTTAGTGTTGGCATACACTCCGTTATCGGAGCTTTGAACTCCAGTTCCCCTCCCCCGGGAACTGGAGTTTTTTTTGCTTACTCTTCGGAAGCTTCTACATCATCATCCACTTCTTCAAAAAAGGCTCCGTCTTCAACAGCCAGCCAGGTATCGAGGTGGTGAGCCAGCTCGGTAACACCGGTTTTCTTCAGGGAAGAGAATAGCTGAACGGTCACATGATCATACTCTTTGACTTCATTTCTGAGTTTATTCAGAGCCTGTTTGCCTACGCCGGATTTCAGCTTGTCAGCCTTGGTCAGAAGGATATGCAGCGGCATATGGGACTGTATGCTCCATTGCAGGATCATTCGGTCAAACTCTTTCATTGGGTGGCGAATATCCATCAGCAATACAACACCTGCCAGCGATTCCCGGTTGGTCAGATAGTCATCCAGGTGCTTTTGCCATTTAATTTTCATGGCTTCTGGTACTTTGGCGTAACCGTAACCTGGCAGGTCAACAAGGTAACGATTTTCTTCTATCGCAAAAAAATTGATCAGCTGTGTCCGCCCTGGCGTTTTACTGGTTCTTGCCAGCTTGGATGAACCTGTCAGGGCATTAAGGGCGCTGGACTTTCCTGCATTGGAGCGACCGGCAAATGCCACTTCACGGGCATTATCCGGTGGACACTGCTTCAGGGTGGGCGCACTTGTCACAAATTGTGCTTTACGATAATTCATGTGACGGGGAGTAGTATTATTTGTTTCAGTCATGAGGCTTGTTCTGGTCGCCGACTCGGTAAGTGTTTATACTAGTCAGCGTTTCGGGGTGTATGCGGCCTTTGGCTGCTGTAATCGCTGAAAAGCGCTTAACACACTGTTTGTACGTAAGTTTGACAAGAACACAAGGCACAAAGTTCTTACCAGACGTTCTCCCAGGGGTGCTTACAAACACTGTGAGATTACTGTCTGTGAACAGGCAGGGTTGATATCAGTAAACATAAACAAGTGTGTCATCCAAAACCTCTCTCAGGAGGTTCGGAAACGCTGATTATAACAAACAGTCTTTCTGTATGGTTTGGCCAGAATAATAACAGCCATTGTTGGCAAGTGCCGTAGCTGGGTCAGGGGTAATGAAAAAAATCATTCTCAGTTTCTTAGTTCCATTGGGTGTCTCATTAGGCGTTTCAGGGTTGGCGTTTGCGAAAGGAGACGCAGAAGCCGGTAAAACTAAAGTGGCTACCTGTACAGCCTGTCATGGGGCGACAGGTATCAGTCCGGCACCTCTCTACCCTAATCTTGCCGGTCAGGGGGAGCGTTACCTGATCAAACAGTTAAAAGAAATAAAGTCGGGCGTACGCAGTGTGCCTGAAATGGCACCGTTTGTAGCCAAACTTTCCGACCAGGATATGGAAGATATCTCTGCGTTTTATGCCAAACAGACCGCCGCTAAAGGTGTTGCCGATCCAGACAAGGTGGCGCTGGGTGAAAAACTGTTCCGTTTCGGAGATGCAAAAAAAGCCATCCCGGCTTGTAGCTCTTGTCATTCACCCACTGGTCAGGGCAACTTTCTGGCTGGTTTCCCACAAATATCCGGGCAGCATCCCGCTTACACTGCAAAGCAGCTGAAGGATTACCGGGAAGGCGTTCGGGTTAATGATGGAGACTCTAAAACCATGCGTATGATTTCCGAAAAGCTCAGTAATAAGGAAGTCGAAGCTCTGGCCAGCTATATCAGCGGGCTTCAGTAAGTCTTACAGGAAGGGTTTATGAAAAAAATAATTCGAAGCTTTTGGGTCATCGCCCTGTTGCTCCCGGTTCTGGCACAGGCAGCAGCTAAAGAGGTTTTTACGGAAGGCGAAGATTACCGTCTGCTTAAATTACCGGTTCAGACTTCTGCTGGTCCTGACCGTATCGAAGTGGCAGAAGTATTCTGGTACGGCTGCCCACACTGTCGTAGCCTTGAAGCGGTTGTTGATCGCTGGAAACCCAGACTGACCAAAGAAGCACAGCTTGTTCGTGTTCCTGCTTTTTTCGGGCCGAACCTCTGGCAAACCCATGCCCAGCTCTACTACACACTGGAAAGCCTTTTTCCGGATGAAAAGTCTCTGAATTCCATTCATGACTCTGTCTTCCGTGAGGTTCAGGAGCGAAAAAACCTTTTGAAGAATGAAGAGGAAATGGTGACGTTTCTGAGCAAACACCACAAAGTGGATAAGGAAACGTTCCTGTCTTACTACAACTCATTTGGTGTAAAAAACCTGCTGAGTCAGGCGTCTTCCAAGGTTCGAGGCTATCAACTAACCGGTGTTCCAGCTCTGGTTGTTGATGGTCGGTTTGTTATTGAGCCGAAGGTTGGCCTGGAAAAAATGCCTGAAATTGCAGACTTCCTGATTCAGAAGGTTAGCTCTGAGCGCACTGAGGCCAAAGCAAACAAAGCGACCGCCGTTAAAGTAAAGTAATTGTACGGTTATGGGATAGTCTATAAGCCTTGAGGTAAGCTTAAGGGAGAGTCTGTAACGTTCGGATATCACCGATGCCGATAAGAACCCTTAAGGGAGCCATTGCTGCCAGTTTACGAAGACGCAGTAAGTCTCCCCAGGCTGTCGCCTGTAGCGAGCTTGACTATTTCCCCGTGAGTTTTAATAAACACCAGTGCCTGCGACTTCTCAGTTTTAACATTCAGGTGGGTATCAATACTCAGCAATACCGTCACTACCTTACCCGCAGTTGGCAGCACGTTTTGCCCCATGCCAAACGTGTTCAAAACCTCAACTCTATTGCTTCCTTTTTGCCTGATTTCGATATTGTTGCTTTGCAGGAAGTCGATGGAGGCAGCTTGCGCAGTGGTTTTGTGAATCAGACAGAATATCTTGCGCTCAGGGGACGATTTCCTTACTGGTATCAGCAGTTAAACCGTAACCTGGGTAAGTTTGCCCAGCACAGTAACGGACTGTTAAGCCGTTACAAGCCTGCAAGTCTCGAAGATCACAAACTGCCGGGCATCATTCCGGGGCGTGGTGCTATTGTTGCTGAATATGGTCAGGGGTCAGATACCCTGCTGGTGGTTATGATGCACCTGGCATTGAGTCGCCGGACCCGTGACGTTCAACTGTCGTATATTCGTGAGTTGGTGCAGTCGTACCGACACGTAGTATTGATGGGTGATATGAACACTCATGCAGAGCAACTGCTCAATCAGTCCCCGCTAAGGGGAAGTGGTTTACAGGCTGCGCACTGGGAGCAAAATACGTTCCCCAGCTGGAAGCCCCACAAATCCCTGGATCATATTCTCGTTAGCCAGTCACTGCTGGTGAATAAAATGGAAGTATTGAATATTCCCATTTCTGACCATCTGCCCGTCGCAGTCGAAATAGAAGTTCCGGATAGCGTTCAGTTGAGTAAGTAAAAGTTGAATGAGTAAAGAGCGCCTTCTGTGGAACGGTTGTCAGACCTATAAAAAAAGGTCTGGCATCGAGGGGGAAGGAGGAGGGGTGATGCCAGACCTTAACAAATTCCAACCAGAAGTCAGGGAGTAATTGGTGGGGAGTATATTACTCCTCTGGAAATTGATTTGTATCAGTACATTCGTGTTGTTTGATAAGTAATCAAACTGATTAAGGTGGTTCGGCCTGTTAATCAAGAAAAATGCTTTTCCAGAGCTGATAATCCTACATTGTTGAATGAAATCAACAATATAAAGTGTTTTTTGATCGTTATAACCACAATTTTCTTCAAACAGACAGCTTTAGGTAGCCTGCATAAGTTACGTATAAGGTGTCGGCTTTGCGAACTCTGGAGGGGCCGGAGACTCATTCGAGTGCACAGGGAAATGGTAGAATAGAGTACAAAATTCTGGATGAGACAGTATGAGTCCAACAAAAATCGGAATATTCGGTTCTGCTTTTAACCCCCCTACTCTCGGACATCAGGATGTTCTGTGCCAGGCTGCTACCCACTTTGACCGGATTCTTCTGGCGCCGTCAGCCTCTCATGCTTTTTCCAAAAAGCTGCTGCCTTTTGCTGAACGGGTTGCCATGCTGCACTATTTTTTGAGAGAAGCTCTGGTGCCGGACTGTGAGCTGGAACTTTGTACGCTTGAAGAAACTCTGTTGAAAAATAACCCCGATACGCCAGTCTACACCTTTGACCTGATGGAAGCGCTGGAGCAGCAATACGGCGAAGCCGTGGAGCTTGGTTTTATCCGTGGGCCTGACAATGCTGATCCTGCTACCTGGAACCGGTTCTATAAGGCTCAGGAAATAGAGCAGCGTTGGAACCTGTTTACAGCGCAGGAAAGGCGTTCAATTCGAAGCAGTCTGGTACGAGAACTAACAGCTTCGGCCACATCGGACGATAACAGAAAAAAGGCGCTGGATGGTTTGTTACATCCATCGGTGCGTGACTACATTTTGACCAACAAACTCTACCAGGTCTGATAAAAAATTTATGAAGCAATCTAAGCAGCGAGCTAACCAGCAAGCTAAGCAACAAGCCACCCGGCAAACCAGTTTTGGAATGGACGATGTTCGTATTGATGAAGAAGAAGCGGTCTATTCCGGCTTTTTGAAGCTGAGCCGATACAAAATTCGACACGCCCTTTTTGAAGGAGGCTGGAGTCCTCAGCTCATTCGGGAGGCGGTCTATCGTGTCCCGTCCGTTGGTGTGCTGCTTTATGATCCGGGGCTGGATCAGGTGGTGCTGGTTGAGCAGTTTCGTGTTGGCCCGATGTTAAGCAGGGATGATCCCTGGTTAATTGAAGTGGTCGCAGGGATTTCTGAACCTGATGAAACCCTTGAGTCTGTGGCTCTGAGGGAAGTCAAAGAAGAAGCCAACTGCGAAGTGAAAGAACTGCTGCCCATTTCAAACTTTTATATGAGCCCCGGGGCGACCAATGAAAGGCTGATGCTTTACTGCGGCATTACCGATGCATCCGGGGCGGGTGGCTGTTATGGGCTGAAAGAGGAAGGTGAGGACATTCGGGTGCAGGTCGTACCTTTTGCTGAAGCCTATGCGATGGTAGAGGACGGTCGCATTGCTAATGCACCTGCTGTTATAGCGATTCAGTGGCTGAAGCTACATCATCAGGAGTTACAGCAATATGCTTAAGAGTATGGTGCTTAAAAACAATGTGTTTGCCCTGTTGGTGCTGTTTCTGCTGGCAGGCTGTCAGTCTTCCGGTATTCCCAACCTGTACCGGGAGGGTTTGCCAGGCACTGCCAGCTGGGCTGTACTCCCTTTTACAAACTATACCGAATCTGAGAACGTCGCGACTCAGGTAGAGAGAATTCTGATGGTAATGTTGCCATCGAATGGTATAGATGAGCCTCAACTGTATCCGGAATTTATGGTCACCAGTGCAAATAATACCCTGACAGATGCACACAGAATCCAGAGTGGACGACAGTGGGCTGCCCAGAGTGGCATAAGCTTCGCATTTTCCGGCTCTGTGAATGAGTGGATGTTTGACGACGAAGGCAGGCCTCATGTTGCCCTGAGCCTTACCGTTACGGATGTTCGCAGTGATGAAACCCTATGGAGTATCAGCGGTGCCAGTGAAGGATTGCCGGGGGATGACCTGTACGCTGTCAGCCGGGGATTGATTAATGACCTGCTTCGGTCATTACCCGTAAATCGTCGTTTGTAAACGACTTCGAGCGAAAGAAAATAGAGAGGATTGGCAAGGATGCTATACGCGCTAAAGGATGATAAGGGTCTGATAATAGCGGTTTCGGAAAAACAGCTGACAGATGACTGGAAATCAGTAGACCTCGAAGATGAAGCGGTTCTCGCTTTTCTTCAACGTAATCCAAGCATTGGCGGCAAAGTTATGCAGGCTGCCGATGCTGACTTTATCCGTGTACTGGAAGATGTTATCGACCTGTTGATCGACAAAGCCATCATTCAGTTCACCGAACTGCCCGACCCGGTGCAGAACAAATTATTGAATCGTCGCCGTTACCGTGAAGAACTTCGTAAAGACGACAGAACCAATCTGATTGGCGGTGAAGAGGATGAAGGGATTTTCTAGCGCTGTTGTGAAATAACCCCTCCCGGAGTAATTCTTGCCCCAGGTGTGGGCCAGTCTTCAGACCACTCATTCTGATTTGCCATGGCTAATTCAGGAATCAATAAGCTTTTGTCCTCTACCCTGGTTGGGTACAGGATGCCGTTGAGGTGATCCAGCTCGTGCTGCATTACCCGGGCATGAAAACTGGTCAGTACCGCTTCCTGCCTTTGACCTGACTGATCATAGCCCGCTATCGTGATCGACTCCGGCCTTTCAACCCAGCCACGTATGCCTGGTACTGAAAGACAGCCTTCCCAGGCCCAGCAGGTGTTGGCGCTGGTTTCTGTGACTTGTGGGTTAATCCAGAAGTTGAAAGGTATGTGTTCTGCGTCAGGGTAGCGTTTCAGATTTTCATCAGAGGCTCCGATACTAATGACCCTTACCGGCCAGCCAGCCTGTGGTGCCGCAATACCGATGCCATTACTCCTGATCTGTATCTGCCGCAGGGCGCCCAGATTATCCTGAAACTCACTGGTTGCTATTTCGTCCAGCGTCACTTGTGGCTGCTCCTGAAAGAGCAGCGGATGACCCATCAGTACAACGTGTGCTTCTGGTGACAATTTCATTGATTTTCCCCTGTTTCCGTTTAATCAGTTCAGGAAGTGATGTACTCCCACCACTAAGCCGCTGATGCGGCTATAGTGGGGGCTTCTTGCGACCCATGCTGAGAACGCTCAACACCTTTCGCTGTAGCACCTGCACTGACAGGTATTGCTACAGGGGGACTCTTTACACAATCGCTGCATCCCAGCGAATCAGCTAATCCAATATCTCTTATGTTTCGGGCTCCGTTTACGTCTCTGTCATTCAGAGACAAGCAACCCGGACACTACCACTCCCGCACAGACAGGGGCATCGACTCCATTTTGTATTTGCAGTCATTGCACAATTTGGAGCTTGGCTCAAACCTTCCTATACGAATCAGGTTCTTGCCATTCCAGCGACATTTGTATTCCAGTGTCGTCAGAAACATTCCCCAGCCTGCATCTTGTATTGCTCTGGAGAGTTTATGGTTTTTGACCATGCCCTTGATATTGAGGTCTTCTACAGCAAATGTGGTTGCGTGGCTTTTGTCAGCCAGATTTGCTGTTGCCTGGTGTATGAAGTCGTAGCGACGATTGGCTACTTGTTCATGGATTATGGATATTTTGCGCTTTTGCTTTGCCCTGCTTCCTGATCCTTTTTTCTTTCTGGCGAGCTTCTTCTGCTCTACGGCAAGTCGAGTCAGCGAAGCCTTCAGGATGCGTGGGTTCTCTGTCTTGTTACCTTCACTGTCAATGAGAAAATGCGTCAACCCAACATCAAGCCCAATTGTGGCTCCAGGCTCAATGGTTGATGGAGCCGGGTCAACAGCTCCATCATCGACCAGTACACTTGCAAAGTATTTTCCGGACGGTGATCGCTCGACCGTGACAGTTTTTACCGTTCCAGAAAAAGGACGATGTAACTTTGCCTTTATTCCTTTGAGTTTTGGCAGCTTGATGACCGCTTTTTCAAAATCAACCGTCACATGCTGGGGGCACTGAAAAGACTGCCAGCCAGAATATTTTGACTTGAATTTCGGGAACCCGGCTCGACCCTGAAAGAAATTGAAAAATGCCGCATCCAGATTAGCAAGAGAAGCCAGAAGACTTTGGCTGTTGACTTCAGTCAACCACTCTTTATCGTCTTTTTTGCTGGCAACCAGGCGATCCTGAAGTCGCCTCCTTGTCAGACTCTTTCCGGTTTCTTTGTAATGTTTGTTCTTTTCAGACAACGCCCAGTTATAGACATGACGAGAGCAACCAAAGTGCTTTGCAATAAGCACCTTCTGTTCGACGTTGGGATAGATTCTGTACTTGAATGCTCTCATAGCGACTTATGATAGCACTTACAGGCAGTCTTTCAGACTGCTTGCTATCCATCTCCATCCAAACGGCAAAGCTGCGCAATGCCGCTATGGATGGAGAATTCCGAAAGGTCTGTTAAAAATAGTTCAGCTATCATCGCATAGCCGTCATATAATTCTAATGCCGTTTTTAATGTCAGCCCCTTGACAGGAAGCCTTTCAGGCTGATCACAGTAATCTTGAAATAAAAGAATAGTACGATGACCAGAACCTACAGACTGTTAATCTCCTGTCCGGATGCCTGTGGCATTGTAGCAGCCGTAAGCCAGTTTATTGCCGGGGAAGATGGCTGGATTCTTGAAGCGAATCATCACTCCGATCCAGTGACAGGCCGGTTCTACATGCGTCATGAAATCAGGGCAGACAGCCTGCCGTTTGGGCTGGAAGAGTTCTGTGCAAGGTTTCAGCCCATTGCAGATAAGTTACAACTGGACTGGCGTATTAATGATTCCGAACAGCCCCACCGGGTTGCCCTATTGGCCAGCAAACAGGCTCACTGTCTGTCTGACCTGCTCTATCGCTGGCGCAGCGGTGATCTGGTGATGGATATTCCCTGCGTACTTTCTAACCATGAAGACCTGCGTAGTTATGTTGAATGGCATGGCATACCCTTTCATCATGTGCCGGTGGATAAAAACAACAAGGCTGCGGCCTTCGGGCGCATGAAAGAACTGTTGGCTGAAAATAACGTTGATACCGTTGTGCTGGCGCGCTATATGCAGATCATCCCGCCTGAATTGTGTGATCTCTATGAGAACCGGCTGATCAATATTCACCACAGTTTTCTGCCTTCATTTGCTGGCGCGCGACCTTATCACCAGGCTTATGATCGTGGTGTAAAGCTGGTGGGTGCCACCTGCCATTATGTCACTGAAGAGCTGGATGCCGGTCCTATCATTGAACAGGACGTGATTCGCGTAGGTCACAATCATCTGCCGGAGGATATGGTGCGTTTAGGCAAGGATGTAGAGAAGACGGTTCTGGCTCATGGCCTGCGTTACCACCTTGAAGACCGCGTTATTGTCGATGGCAGAAAGACTATTATTCTGGATTGAGTGTTTCCTGGCTAAAAGGCCTGGAAAACGCATTAAACCTGCAGGTTTAGAACGGCATCAACTACAGGGATAAGGCTACTTTGCAGGAATTGCTGAGGTATAGCCAATATCATTATTTTTACTGGTACTAACCAATAAGTTAGTTGCACTGTCATCTAAAGTTCTTTTCTGTCTTCAGGAATGAACTTTGAACTTCTGTTTGGCTCTATAGGGGGAGGTTTTATTAAATCTAAGTGTGATGTCTTTTCCATTTAAGCCCCTGAGTGGGCTATAAAATTTAAAGGAAGTGCTAAAAATGGATAAAATTCCAAAGCCTGTATTACCTGCCTTAAGTATTGATCCTGTCGAATCTGATGACAGAAAAAATCCATCAAAAGGAAGTGGTATTGTAACTGTTGATACGGGGCAGACCTTATTGGGAAACACTTCTCAAGCTGGCACTTCAAATGAAAGAGTGAGTATAAAAAAAGGGAGGCTGCTAAGCGTCGTTATGATGAAGCTCAGGAAGATAGGAAGATCAAAATAGATGCGATTGGTATAGGAAAGTATAACGAGATAAAGAAAAAAAATACTGAGTCTTATGTCAATAGTAACCCTTTAGATAAAAATTATGCCTTAAAAATGATTCAAAAATATTTAACGAAAGGTAAACATAAGAAAGTTTTAGAGGAATATAAAGATAAATTAGAACCTCTGGCAGATATATTATGTGAGAAGCCTAAGCTGGAATATATAAAAGTATATAATCTACATGGTGGAATACTAAGCAAAGCATTATTTGATGAATTAAAAAAATTAAAAAAATCAATCCATCTTAGCTATTACGGTGTCATGAGAAGAAAACTGGATGCTGAATTTGATCGCTTTGTTCCTGAGAGTGATACAAAAAAAACAGCAACAGCAACCTCTCAGGCTGAACATTCGATATCCTTTGTGGTATCTGAAACGACATCTGAGCCAGAAGAAACTTTCCAGCAAGGTATAATGTTGCCATCAGAAGAAGGTGCTCTTGAGTTTTTGTCAACTACTGGGCGGTTAAAAAAACAGAGTGACAGTAGTCTGGTAGTACCTTTACAGGAAAAGCTGTACACAGAGAAAGCAGCAATAACAAAAAGTGATAGGCCTAAATATCTAAATATACAAAGAAATGAAAAAGTTAAAGCTCTGAAGACTGAAGTTGGAGAAAAAAGATATAAAGAAATAAAGAAAAAAATTACTGAGTCTTATATCAGTGAGAATCCTTTGGATAAGAGCTATTTTATGGGGAAAATAGTTCATTATTTAGATAAAAGCGAATATATATATATTCGCGAAGAATGTCAGGATAAATTAGAATCGCTGGCAAGTGTTTTTTGTGGAAAAACTTGCTTCACACGAGAAGTAATTAATAAAGTTTTTGGTGAAATTTTAAGTGGAAAAAAAATTAATACATTAAAAGAAATAAGAAAGAAAATTCGTGATGGATATCGCCGCAATATGGCAAACGTCATCAAGGCACAGCTTAGTAGTTATGAAGTTGAGAGTAACTCCAAAAAAAGCAGGCCATCAACAGCAATGACTTCAGAGACAGATGATGTTTTAAGTAATAAAGAGATGAAAATATTGAAGAAGAGTTCATCTCTGCCTTGTTCTTTATCATCTGAAACAACACAAAAATTTGAAAGCTCTGAAGAAATTCTTGTACAACAGGAAGAAGAATTAACGGTGTTAGAAGAAGGGGACGTTTCACAAAAAAATGTCGAGAAAGCAGAGGCAACTTCTCTATTTGAACTAACTTCTGAATCGTTAGAGGGATTCCCTGATGAAATACCGTTAAAAGGCGTAAGCCAAATAATACAAGAAACAGAGGAAGCAGGGCAGGAGGATTTACTTAATGATATAACTGCGCTTATATCTGAAGAGGAAGAAAAGGAAAAGCTTTTTGCGACACTGAGACAAGATATAGGTGAGACTGGAAGTTCGCTATGAAATCAGCCTCCCTCCAACGCATAGCTGATGCTATCTCCCTCTCCAGCGGCGTAGAACCTGATGCTGGCATAACCTGGTCACTATCCTGTGGATAACCTGTTAGGAAATGTGTAAAACTGATTTCAAATGATCTTTACGCTGAGCCGCTTATGGAAAAGCACCCACCTTTTGCACTGCTTAAATCCTGCCCCTGCTGCCGGGGGAAGGCTGAAATTTCTGATATGGTCGTTTCCGGTACTCAAATGTGGCAGGTTCACTGCAACCGGTGTGGACTGTCCTCCGAGCTGGATGATGACATGGCGTTCAGTGTGCAGTGCTGGAATCGTCGGCTGGAGTCTGAGAGGTTGAGAATGTGGCTGACTCTGTCAGCCACTGCTGTTCCGCTGGCAACCGTTCTGGCATTTCTGGCGGGTAGCTATTTGGGGATTAGTCTATTTTCCTGAACCTGTCTTACTGCTCCAGACAGTCAACAATGTTATCCACAAGTCCGTTAATAAATTCCGGATAAGCGTCGGGCCCTTCAGGTATATCCATAGCCAGTGGGTCTAGCAGGGATACTTTAACATCAAGGCCATGAACGATTTTATCAATATACGCAGGCTCGAACTGTGGCTCCCTGAACACGCAGGTTTTACCTGATTTCAGCAGTTTTTCCCGCAATTCTGCCAGATGGCGCGGGCCAGGCTGTTGTTCAGGGTTCAGGGTGAAATGCCCGGCAATGTTGAACTGATAGTGTTCCTGAAGATAACCATAGGCATCGTGGAAGACAAATATTGGGCGTTTGGAGACAGCTGCCATTTTCAGCCTGTTACGCTCATCAACCTTATTCATCTTGCTGATAAAGTTTTTCAAATTATGGCTGTACTGCTCAGCATTGACCGGGTCCATTTCACTCAGAGTTGAGCTGATAGCTGTAGCCATGGCAATAGCGTTCTCAGGGCTTAACCAGATATGAGCGTCATGCTCACCATGTTGGCAACCGCAGCCTTCGCCATGAGCATGATGGTCATGGTGGTGATCATGGTCATGATCATGATCATGGCCTTCATCATCATAACGCCTTATGTGGATGCCCTCGGCACTCATCAGGGGGACAGAGCGGGTATTTTTGGCATTGGCCAGCATTTTCTCCAGAAAGACCTCCATATCCGGGCCAATCCAGAACATAACATCAGCGTTTTGCAGCAGACGGGCATCGGAAGGGCGCAAGCTGTGGTTATGGGGGGAAGCGCCGGGAGGCAGCAGGACGTCTGGCTTAGTAATGCCTTCTGTGACGGCCAGGGCAATCAGCTGTACGGGCTTGATGGAAGTTAATACTTTTGGAGGCTGTTCATCGGCCAATGGTTTTGAAAAGGCTGGCGCACTGATAAATAACAAGCTGACAAGGCTGAATATTAGTGAGAGTTTCTTATTGGAAACCATAAATCGTTACGACACCGATTAAATTAAAAAATGTTATATTATAACATAAGCGTGATGATGTGTACTTATGTTCAACTTGCGACCACCAGCAAGATCGTTCAGGTTGAATTCAGGGAAGGCTTTTTTGGAAGGTTAAAGGCAGCCTTAAAGCTGCCTTTCAGGTCTGCTCAATAGTTGCAGCAACTATCAAAAACTCCAGTAGTCATTACCGCACTCGCTACTCAGGCGCTTCTTCTCTTCCCGGTCTTCCAGGGCACGACGGATATACAGAGCTCGCTTTGATCCTTTTGCAGGCATTTCATCCCGAGGGTGACCAGAAGCGGCGATGGTGGTTGTTTTGGATGCTTTTTTCTTAGGCATGGCAGTAATCTCTTCTTATTTTTTTGCTTACTGACCATTTTAAAATAAGCGTGTGTCATATTCTTGACAAGAGTCCATCTCGTTTATCTCTGTGAGATATCTCGTACACAGCGCCACTTTTTGCCATAAGAGTTGCCATGAAGGGAGGCAGTTATCAACCAACAGCCAACAGCCAACAGCTAACAGCGGCATATTCCCAAGACATAAATCGATAACCTATCAAGTATTCGTTACACTGTTCCAAGTTTTAACTGCGAAGACCCGTTATGGATGTAACCCCGATTATTGACTCTCTGAACGATGCCCAGCGGCAGGCGGTAACAGCCCCGCTGAGTTCGATGTTGGTACTGGCCGGAGCCGGAAGTGGTAAGACCAGAGTACTGGTGCATCGCATTGCCTGGCTGGTACAGGCAGAAGCAATATCGCCTTACTCCATCATGGCTGTTACCTTCACCAACAAGGCCGCGGCAGAAATGCGCTCACGCATTGAAGACCTGCTGGGGATTCCCCCAAGAGGCATGTGGGTGGGTACATTCCATGGTTTGTCTCACCGTCTGTTGCGAACTCATTATCAGGATGCCGGTCTGCCGGAAAGCTTCCAGATACTCGACAGCGATGATCAGCTTCGGGTTGTAAAACGCATCATGAAAGCGATGCAGCTGGATGATCAGCGCTGGCCGCCAAGACAGGCGCAGTGGTACATCAACAGCAAGAAAGACGAAGGGCTTCGCCCGGATTATATTGATCCGGGTTATGACCCGTTTGAACGCACTATGCTGGATGTTTATCGAGCCTATCACCAATATTGCGAGCAGATGGGCGTGGTCGATTTTGGTGAACTGTTACTGCGAGCCCATGAGCTGTTCCTGAAACGTCCGGATATTCTTAAACATTACCGACAGCGTTTTCGCTATGTTCTGGTGGACGAATTTCAGGATACCAACGCCGTACAATACGCCTGGTTAAGATTACTGGTGGGCGATGAAGACAAAATGATGGTCGTGGGTGATGATGACCAGTCCATTTATGGCTGGCGTGGTGCCCGCATTGAGAATATACGTCAGTTTACCGAAGACTTCCCTAAGTCCAGCACGGTTAAACTTGAACAGAACTACCGTTCCACAGGCAGGATTCTGAATGCTGCCAATGCAGTAATTGCCAACAACCCTGACCGTCTTGGCAAAGAGTTGCACACCGACAGTGGCGATGGCGAAGCGATCCAGCTTTATTCCGGTTTCAATGAAATGGATGAGGCAAGGTTTATTTCTGATCGCATCAGCGAAGCGGTTAACGAAGGCAAGTCCCGTAGCGACATCGCCATTCTTTATCGCTCTAATGCCCAGTCCCGTAACCTGGAAGAAGCGTTGCTGAGAGCCGGGATTCCTTATCGGATTTATGGTGGTCAACGTTTCTTCGAACGGGCTGAAATCAAGAATGCCCTGGCTTACCTGAGGTTGATCAGCACACCCCATGATGACACCTCTCTGGAGCGGGTGATTAATATTCCGGCACGGGGTATTGGCGAGAAAACCGTCGAAAAACTCAGGGAAGCTGCCCGTACACAGGATGTATCCCTGTGGCTGGCGATCAAGAGTGTGATTGCCAACAAGGCTATCGGTGGCAAGGCCGGACGTTCCCTGGCTGAGTTTGTTGATCTGATTGAAACGCTGACTGCGGCGGGAGATGATCTGGATCTTGGTGAACTGACGGATCGTGTGATTACCCACACCGGTCTGGTGGCGCACCATGAAAAAGAGAAGGGTGAAAAAGGTCGTGCCAGGGTAGAAAACCTTGAGGAACTGGTGAGCGCCTGTCGTCAGTTTGATATTGACGACCTTGATCTGGATGAAGAAACCGAAACCATGAGTCCGCTGGGTGCCTTTCTGGCCAATGCGGCGCTGGAAGCCGGTGACGCTCAGGCTGACCAGTTTTCTGACAGTGTTCAGATGATGACTCTGCACTCGGCAAAAGGTCTGGAGTTTCCTATGGTGTTTCTTGCCGGTATGGAAGAGGGTCTGTTCCCTCACAAAATGTCGCTGGAAGAAGGCAACCTGGAAGAAGAGCGTCGTCTTTGTTATGTGGGCATTACCCGTGCCATGGAGAAACTGACACTCAGCTATGCTGAAAACCGTCGTTTATATGGTAAGGATACTTTTAACCGCCCTTCCCGGTTTATTCGTGAAATACCCGGTGAACTGATTCAGGAAGTGCGTCTGGGAGGTACGATTTCCCGCCCCGCCACCACACGACAGCCAGCGTCTTCTGCTGCGTCTGCCGGACTGGCGCTTGGGCAGCGGGTACACCACGACGTGTTTGGTGAAGGTACTATTGTAAGTGCTGAAGGTGATGGGGCGCAGGCAAGAGTACAGGTGAACTTCGACAGTGAAGGCACTAAATGGCTGATGATGGCTTATGCTAATCTGGCGGTGATTTCCTGATTGATACCAGCCCGGATGCGGAGTCCGGGCTGGTCAGATTTACCAGTACCATCCCGCCGTCACCAGGTGAAAATTCATTGACTCGTTATGCTTGTACAAATCGGCATTAGAGTAGTGTATCCACCCGTACCGCAACTCATACTGCTGTTCGTTACCGAATCTGAAGCCTGCCATCAGTCTCACTTCGAACTGGAAGTGGCCGCCCATATTGATGGGTGATGTTTTTTCTTTTTCCAGATCCTTTTCCGAAATCCATGTCCCACCCACCCCGGCGTCGATAAAAGGAGTAACATTTTCCCATAATGGGCGTATCGGCATTACCCTGAAGACTGGAGAAAAGCTCACTGCCCATATCTCGCTGGCACTATTTGGACTTTTGTTTTTTGATTTAAGAGTACTGTTCCAGCGGCTGCCTGATAGTTCAAAGAAGCCATCCAGCTGAACAGAATCCCATTGGTACAATGGTTCTTCCCATTCCCAGACCAGCCCGATACGAACGTTATCGTAATCAGCATTTCTTGCGCTCCTGATCGGGAGGTACTGTCCATAAGTCAGGTTAAAGCCGTCCGGTTTAATATCAGCCAGTGCCTCAGACTGCAATGTAAGAGCAAAGGCTGGTAGCAACAGCAATGAGGGCAGATTATTTTTTAGCATGCGATATACCAGTTAACGTTGGTGGAATCCCGACATCTGGCTATCGGCAGGTGTTGATTGATTTTTACAACCAGCTGCTATTAAGAAGAGAAAAGAGTGTGTGAAATTGCATTAGTGATATTGCCATGCAACCTGACATTGCTTCAGAACAGGCTGACTGGTTAAACTGTTTTAACTGATAAAAAGTGCAGTTGTAAGAAAAATAAATTTGACGTAGTGGCTATTACGGGACATCTGCTCTTATCACAATATCTGTACCTGCCACTATGAGCTGCAAGGACATAAGCTCAATGACGAATAGTGATCCGGTACTGGAAGCGCTCTCATATATTTGTAAATTTTACGGGCTATCCGGCAATTTTCATCAGCTTACCGCTGGCTTGCCTCTTCATAATGGACATCTGACGCCTGAACTTGTACCTGATGCCGCTCAAAGAGTTGGTTTAAGAGCAGAAATCAGGGAAAGATCACTTGGAAAAATTAACCCGTTAGCACTTCCGGCACTTCTGATACATGCGGATGGTTCAGTCAGTATTCTGGAGAAGATTGTCGATGATGTGGCTTATCTAAGGCATCATGACTCTGGCTTTAGCCAGCAGACCTTTGAGCAGTTATCAAAAGACTATACCGGGCGTGTCATCTACATAAAACCGGATTTACAACAGGAAGGCATCAGTTCAAGACCTGAATCATCAAGGCGTAAATGGCTTTTTGATCCTCTTAAGCAGGCCATGCCCGTTTATGGAGAAGTGCTGCTGGCTTCTCTGTTTATAAATATTTTTGCTTTGGGTACACCCCTGTTTGTCATGAATGTGTACGACAGAGTAATAGCAAATCACGCTTTTGAAACCCTCTGGGTTCTGGGTTGTGGCATGGTGCTGCTGGTTTTTTTTGATTTTGTAATGAAATTACTTCGCAGCTGGTTTCTTGATCATGCTGGTCACCGAATAGACCTGCAGCTTTCCTCCGCTGTTTTTGCTGCTATTCTCAGCCAGCGTAATCAGCCGCTGCATACCGGTTCTACTGCAAACCAGTTGCACGAGTTTGAAGGCTTCCGGCAATTTCTTACATCAACCACCATCACCACCCTGATTGATCTGCCCTTTATTATTCTGTTTCTTGCGCTGATTGGCTGGATTGCAGGCCCGCTTGTCTGGGTGCCTGTCACCGCTATCCCTGTTGCGATTATGGTCAGCTGCTTTCTTCAGCACTCCCTGAAAAAGCATGTGGACCTTATGATGCAGGAAAGCTCAAGAAAGCAGGTCATGATCTACGAAACCCTGGCGAGCATGGCTGAAATAAAAATACAAAATGCCCAGGGAGTGATTCAGCGCAAATGGGAATACATCATTGAGCAGACCGGTCACCACGGGCTAAAAGTTCGTCACCTGACTCATAGTGCAACATCGGCAACACAGGCCATACAACAGCTGGCGTATATCGCTTTGATTATTGCTGGCGTTTACCTGGTCACTGCCGGAGAGCTGACCATGGGCGGGCTTATTGCCTGCAGTATTTTGTCGGGGCGGGCTATGGCACCTGCGGCGCAGATTACCGGACTGTTAATGCGCTTTCATCAGTCAAAATCGGCTTTGAATGGCGTTAAGCAAATCATTGAATCGCCAACGGAAAACGCCACGGTCAACCCGGTTGCCCCTGAGCAGATCAGGGGTGACATTGAACTGAAGAGTGTCGGTTTTAGCTGGCCTGAGCAACCGCCGGTTCTGGAGGGCATCAGCCTGAAGATCCGACCAGGAGAAAAAATTGGTATTCTCGGCCCAATGGGTTGTGGCAAGTCAACCCTGTTGTCAGTGATTGCCGGATTGAATCAGCCAACCAGTGGTCGTTACCTGATTGATGGAATCGCCTCAAACCAGTTTCACCCCTCACAGTGGCGGGAACAGCTGGGTTACTACATGCAGGATGCCCGTCTGCTTTACGGCAATGTCAAAGATAATATAACGCTGGGAAACCCCAATACGTCAGATGACGTATTTCTGAAAGTTTCAGGATTAACAGGCGTTACCCGCTTTTGTGCCAACCACCCCGAAGGTTTTTTCAGAATGGTGGGAGAAGCCGGTTCAGCACTGTCCGGAGGGCAGCGACAGGCGGTGGCTTTAGCGCGTGCATTGCTGAACGACCCGTCCGTTTTATTATTGGACGAACCAACATCCGCTATGGATTTATCGGAAGAAAATCGTTTCATCCGGGAACTGGAAGCTCAAATCAAGGATAAAACCGTGATTCTTGTCACTCACCGACCGAGTTTACTCAAGCTGGTTGACCGCTTGCTGGTACTGGACCAGGGGAAGCTGGTAGGAGACGGCTCCAAAGCCGATATTATGCGGCAATTAAACCAGAGGTCTGACAAAACCCGCACTGTTGAGGAAGTGGCATGAACTCCCCCTGGCAATGGCATGATAATGACTTTGTACAAACGCCTGAGAAAAAAGCGAAATCCCGCTTACCGGCGATCACTCATGGCATCTTGTTATTATCAGTTCTGGCATTCCTGTCCGCCCTTCTGTGGGCGCATTATGCAGAACTTGATGAGATTACCCGGGCAGAGGGCAAGATCATCCCTTCTTCGCGAATCCAGAAAGTTCAGAATCTTGAGGGCGGCATCCTTTCAGCCATTCTGGTCAGGGAAGGGGATCAGGTTGAAGCAGGCGAAATACTGCTACAGATTGACGACACCCGCTTTGCATCCAGTTTCAGGGAAAGTAAATATTCCGAGCAGTCACTCAAGGCAGAAAAACTGCGCCTGCTGGCAGAGTTAAATGACCAGCCATTTATTCCGGAAGCGGCGGTCAGAGAGCAGCTCGGCAGTGCTTTTTCTGATGAACAGGCTTTGTACCAGGCAAGAACCCGGGCAAGAGAGTCCGGCCTTGCTATCTTCCAACAGCAACTGAGGCAGCGACAACAGCAGTTGAACGAAGGCAGAAGCCGGCTTCAGAACTTAAACGACAGTATGGTATTAGCCGATAAAGAGCTGGCCCTGACGATTCCCCTTGCAAAGCGTGGTTCTGTCTCTCAGGTTGAGTTGATCAAAGTCCAGAGGCAGGTCACTGACCTGAAAGGTAAACTGGAACAGAGTCGGTTATCACAGCCAAGACTGGAGGCCGCTGTTGAAGAGGCTCGCTATAAAATTGAAGAAAAACGACGGCAGATCAAGGCAGAGATTAACACTGAACTGTCTGAAGTTAATGAGAAACTATTACGCATCAACGAAAACAATCTGGCCTTGCAGGACCGGGTAGCCCGCACGGCGGTTCGCTCTCCGGTTAAAGGCACCGTTAACAAATTAAATATCAACACGATTGGCGGGGTGGTGCAGCCCGGCATGGACCTGGTTGAAATTGTCCCAACGGAAGACAGCCTGCTGGTAGAGGCTCGTGTTCGCCCAACGGATATTGCTTTTCTACACCCGAAACTGAGTGCCACCGTAAAGGTCACTGCTTACGACTTTGCCATTTACGGTGGGCTGGATGCCCGGCTTGAGCATATCAGTGCTGATACCATTACCACGGACGATGGCGAAAGCTTTTATCAGATTCAGGTAAGGACAGAAAAAAATTATCTTGGAAATGATGATAAGCCGTTGCCGATTATTCCGGGCATGGTGGCCAGCGTAGATATAAAAACCGGTAAAAAGTCCGTTCTTGATTACCTGCTCAAGCCTATGTACAGAGCAAAAGAGCTGGCCTTGAGAGAGCGGTAAAAAAATCCCGGCTAAAGCCGGGATTTTTGTGTGAGCCTGAATGGCAGGAAAGCGGTTGTTACACGTTCTCAGGTGGGTTAGTCAGACTTTGCTCCACATAGAGGTTTACTTCTGCATTGTTCATCGTGTAGCTGTAGTGCTGCCAGGTCTTGTCGTTGTGATCAACAGTGCCTTTATTGGTCATATTACTGTCAAAGCCCTCCTCCAGCTGGCCCTGCCCTTCATTTGAAATATAAAGCACATTGTCATCGCTGGTGATATCAATAACATCTTCAAGGTTAAAACTGAGTTTGGCATTACTCAGCGACACTTCTTCGATGCCTTCAACGGTTTCACTGTCTTTAGAGAAGAACTCCAGAAGAGCGGTTTCTCCGTTGCTGGCCTCTATGTTCAGTACGTCATAATCTGATGCAGGCTCCGTGAAACGGGCGGTTATGACATCATCACCGGATAAAACCATATCAAGCACATGCACACTGGTTTCACCGTTATTATCTTCAACGGTATAGGTGAATGTTGCTTCAAGCCCTGGCAGCTGTCCCTCGCTAGTACCAAAAGCCTGAGAGAATTTAACCGGATAAGGCTCAAATTCAATAGTGCCATCGGGTTTGAAATACAAAGCTCCTAATTTCGGTATGCCTTTGCTTTCGTCTTCGATCGTAATTTTGAAGTGGTCGCTCTTATCGGAATAGTCGCTTATGTCACGAATATAGTCCTTGCCATCAAAGTTCATGACGATACTTGTGACTTTGCCACCATCCATGTTTTCTGGTTTCCAGCTTTGCTGATTATCGGCACCACTGAATAATCCGCTTTCAGAAATGTTGATGGTTGACTCTTTGTTGACGGTGATTGTTGGGTAGAATTCTCCGTCCTGACCGGCGGAGTTATACATGTCTATATGCAGCGTCCGCTCAGAACCATCCACTGTCTTATCTGAAGCGACAAAATAAACACGACTCAACAAGTCTTCATAGAGCTTTTCGGAATTATGACCAGAGCCCGTACGGAAAAACACACTGCCATTTTCCATTGAGACATCAATAATACCCCCGTAAGTGTCCTCTATGCCCTCAATATCAACCCTGAGTTCTTCTCCCTCAAAAGCATTTTCAATAGAGACTTTGGTGTAATTAATGTGTGTGCCTGCATCGGGGTTGCTGATATTAATCTTTCCGAATAACCCGCTGGCCTCTTCATGGCCTGAGCTTGACTCAAAGGTAATGTGTGGAGAGTCGTGATCGCCAGTCAACTCGATGTCCATTCCATGCACTTCACTGACACCATTAAGTTCCGTGGTGTAAGTGAAGCGAGCAGCCAGCGCATAGCCTTTAGGCAGCATATTCAGGTTTTCCGTGGGCCTGAACTCCACCCGGCCATCGGCGTGGAAGAATACTTCACCGATAGGATCAAAGGACAGCCCCCCTGCTCCTTCCTGGTCTTCAATGGTAATTTTGAAGTAATTACCGTTGGTGAAATCACCGATATCACGCACATAGTCTTTGCCATTGTACGTCATCACCACGCTGGTGATTTTGGATTCAGCACCTTCTGGTTTCCAGCGATCTGTAAATACAGAGCCACCGTCCTTCTCTGCATCTTCAAGTAAATCATCCTCAAGAAATTCTTGTGATGTGGGCGCATTGAGGGTGATTGTGGTTTCAGCTTTACCTGTTGCTCCAGCCTTGTCAGTCACTGCAATATCGAGTGTTAGCTGACGATTAGAGGCGAGCTCTTCAGAAAGGAAATACACTCTACTCAAAGCGGCTTCATACTCTTCTTTTGATGCCTCTCCGGTGAAGGTCAGCATATGCGGTGAACTGTTAGTAACGGTTATACCAAAGTCTTTAAAAATAGCCTCCACATCAATGTTAATGGCATCCTTCAGGCTTCCGTCTTGGAGTGTGACCGTTGCGCTTTTTATTTTATCGCCCATGTCAGGGTCAGTAATTTCGATATTGCCAAAGAGGCCGCTGGCATTATCATGGGAATCGCTGGCTATAAACTCTATTTCCGGCGCATCGTTCTGCCCCGACACTTTCATGTCAAAGGTATGGTTAGTGCTGTTCCCACCATCATCAACCGTATAGGTAAAGCTGGCTGATAAATCCAGACCTTCCGGCATAAAATCAATGGCTTCGGTGGGTACCAGCTCGATGGTGCCGTCCGCCCGGAAGTAGATGATGCCCATCTCCGGAATCGGCGGTTCTCCTTCTGGGTCTTCAATGGTGATTTTAAAATCACCCGCCTCGTTGATGGGCGTCTCACGGGTATAATCCTTGCCGCCAAAGTTCATGACGACTTTGGTCATGCTGGCACTGTCGGAACTGCCGGCAGGCTTCCATTGTCCGATAATCTGGCTGTCCGCTTTATCCACCAGATCGTCTTCATTGAATGACCAGTCTTTGGCGTCTACCGTGACGCTGGCGGCGGCACTGTTACTGTCGGCTCCCTGATCGTCAGTGACAACAATATCCAGTGTCCGGTCACCGCCAATGGTAAATTCACCCTTGGTACTGTGGCTCAGGCTTTGCAGTACAGACTGATAGACGTCAGCGGTTGCAGAGCCTGTGATGGTCAGTACACCATTGACGTATTCAGCTGAGAGACCTGTTGTGCCATCCAGGTTCACAGAAAGCTCATCACCGGCTTCACCGTTTTTCAGGGTAATGGTGGCCTTGGTGATTATCGCACCGGCATCGGCATCAGAGAGGCTGATGGTTTGCGGGTCGCCACTTTCATCTAGAGAGAGTTCCGGCGCATCGTTCTGCCCCGAGACATCCACGCCAAACTTATGAGTCGTGATACTCCCACCATCATCAACCGTATAGGTAAAGCTGGCTGATAAATCCAGACCTTCCGGCATAAAATCAATGGCTTCGGTGGGTACCAGCTCGATGGTGCCGTCCGCCCGGAAGTAGATGATGCCCATTACGGGAATCGGCGGTGTTCCGCCGGTGTCTTCGATGGTGATTTTAAAATCACCCGCCTCGTTGATGGGCGTGTCACGGATGTAATCCTTGCCGCCAAAGCGCATGACCACCTGTGTCATAGTGGCATCATCGGAACTGCCGGCAGGCTTCCATTGTCCGATGATCTGGTTGCCCGCTTCATCTACCAGATTGTCTTCATTGAATGACCAGTCTTTGGCGTCTACCTTGACGCTGGCGGCGGCGCTGTTGCTGTTGGTTCCCTTATCGTCAGTAATCACTACATTCAGAGAGCGTTCGCTGCCTACGACAAACCTGCCATCTGAACCAAGGGTCAGCGAGTTCAGTACTTTCTGGTAAATATCAGCAGACGCATTGCCGCTGATAGTCAGCACACCGTTGACGTATTCATACGAGAGACCTGTTGTGCCGTCCAGATTAACAGAGAGCTTGTCGCCCGCTTCACCGTTGGTAATGCTCACGACAGCCTTACTGACCGCAGACCCGGCATCAACATCTTTAATGGTGATCTTACCCAGAAGGCCATCACCCTCCTCCAGGCTCAGAACTGGCGCATCGTTCTGCCCCGAGACATCCATGCCAAACTTATGAGTCGTGATACTCTCACCATCATCAATCGTATAGGTAAAGCTGGCACTTAAATCCATACCTTCCGGCATAAAATCAATGGCTTTGGTGGGGACCAACTCAATGGTGCCGTCCGCCCGGAAGTAGATAATGCCCATCTCCGGAATCGGCGGTTCTCCTTCTGGGTCTTCAATGGTGATTTTAAAATCACCCACCTCGTTGATGGGCGTGTCACGGATGTAATCCTTGCCGCCAAAGCGCATGACCACCTGTGTCATAGTGGCATCATCGGAACTGCCGGCAGGCTTCCAGTGTCCGATGATCTGGTTGCCCGCTTCATCTACCAAATCGTCTTCATTGAATGACCAGTCTTTGGCGTCTACCGTGGCTGTGGCACTGTTACTGTCTTCTCCCTTATCGTCAGTAATCACCACGCTCAGAGTCCGTTCGCTGCCTACGACAAACCTGCCACCTGAACCAAGGGTCAGCGAGTCCAGTACTTTCTGGTAAATATCAGCAGACGCATTGCCGCTGATGGTTAGTACACCATTGACGTATTTAGATGTGAGTTTTGTGTCATCCAGGTTCACAGAGAGCCTGTCGCCCGCTTCACCGTTGGTAATGCTCACGACAGCCTTACTGACCGCAGACCCGGCATCGACATCTTTAATGGTGATCTTAGCCAGAAGGCCATCACCCTCCTCCAGGCTCAGAACTGGCGCATCGTTCTGCCCCGAGACATCCATGCCAAACTTATGAGTCGTAGTAAGGTCACCGTCCTTAACCGTATAGGTAAAGCTGGCTGATAAATCCATACCTTCTGGCATGAAGTTAATGGCTTCGGTTGGCACCAGCTCAATGGTGCCGTCCGCCCGGAAGTAGATGATGCCCATTACCGGAATGTAAGGGTTACCTTCCGTGTTCTCTATGGTGATTTTAAAATCACCCGCCTCGTTGATGGGCGTGTCACGGATGTAATCCTTGCCGCCAAAGCGCATAACCACCTTGGTCATACTGGCGTTATCGGAACTGCCAGCAGGCTTCCATTGTCCTATGATCTGGTTGCCAGCTTCATCTACCAGATCGTCTTCATTAAATGACCAGTTTTTGGCTTCTACCGTGGCAGTGGCACTGTTACTGTCTTCTCCCTTATCGTCAGTAATCACCACGCTCAGAGTCCGTTCGGTTCCTACGACAAACCTGCCACCTGAACCAAGGGTCAGCGAGTCCAGTACTTTCTGGTAAATATCAGCAGATGCATTGCCGCTGATAGTCAGCACGCCGTTGACGTATTCATACGAGAGACCTGTTGTGCCATCCAGGTTAACAGAGAGCTTGTCGCCCGCTTCACCGTTGGTAATGCTCACTACAGCCTTACTGACCACAGACCCGGCATCGACGTCTTTAATGCTGATCTTGCCCAGAAGGCCATCTCCCTCCTCCAGGCTCAGAACAGGCGCATCGTTCTGTCCCGAAACATCCATGCCAAACTTATGAGTCGTGATACTCCCACCATCATCAACCGTATAGGTAAAGCTGGCTGATAAATCCAGACCTTCCGGCATAAAATCAACGGCTTTGGTGGGTACCAGCTCGATGGTGCCGTTTGCCCGGAAGTAGATGATGCCCATTTCGGGAATCGGCGGTGTTCCGTCGGTGTCTTCAATGGTGATTTTAAAATCACCCGCCTCGTTGATGGGCGTCACACGGGTATAATCCTTGCCGCCAAAGTTCATGACCACCTTGGTCATGCTGGCGCTGTCGGAACTGCCGGCAGGCTTCCAGTGTCCGATAACTTTGTTGCCCGCGTCATCCACCAGATCGTCTTCATTGAATGACCAGTCTTCAGCTTCTACCTTGACGCTGGCGGCAGCGCTGTTACTGTCGGCTCCCTGATCGTCAGTGACAACAATATCCAGTGTCCGGTCGCCACCAATGGTAAATTCACCGTTGGTGCTGTGACTCAGGCTTTGCAGTACAGACTGATAAACGTCAGCGGTTGCAGAGCCTGTAATGGTCAGCACACCATTGACGTATTCTGCTGAGAGACCTGTTGTGCCATCTAGGTTCACAGAAAGCTCATCACCGGCTTCACCGTTTTTCAGGGTAATGGTGGCTTTGGTGATCGTTGCACCAGCATCGGTGTCAGTAACCTCGATGGTTTGCGGATCGCCACTGTCATCCAGAGTAAGTTCCGGCGCATCGTTCTGCCCCGTCACTTTCATGCCGAAGGTATGGTTAGTGCTGTTCCCACCATCCTCAACCGTATAGGTAAAGGAGGCTGATAAATCCAGACCTTCCGGCATAAAATCAATGGCTTCGGTGGGTACCAGCTCGATGGTGCCGTCCGCCCGGAAGTAGATGATGCCCATCTCCGGAATCGGCGGTTCTCCTTCTGGGTCTTCAATGGTGATTTTAAAATCACCCGCCTCGTTGATAGGCGTCACACGGGTATAATCCTTGCCACCAAAGTTCATGACCACCTTGGTCATGCTGGCGCTGTCGGAACTGCCAGCAGGCTTCCAGTGTCCGATAACTTTGTTGCCCGCGTCATCCACCAGATCGTCTTCATTGAATGACCAGTCTTCAGCTTCTACCTTGACGCTGGCGGCAGCGCTGTTACTGTCGGCTCCCTGATCGTCAGTGACAACAATATCCAGTGTCCGGTCACCGCCAATGGTGAATTCACCCTTGGTGCTGTGACTCAGACTTTGCAGTACAGACTGATAAACGTCAGCGGTTGCAGAGCCTGTGATGGTCAGTACACCATTGACGTATTTAGCTGAGAGACCTGTTGTACCATCGAGGTTTACAGAAAGCTCATCACCGGCTTCACCGTTCCGCAGGGTAATGGTGGCTTTGGTGATCGTCGCATTAGCATCGGCGTCAGTAACCTCGATGGTTTGCGGATCGCCACTGTCATCCAGAGTAAGTTCCGGCGCATCGTTCTGCCCCGTCACTTTCATGCCGAAGGTATGGTTAGTGCTGTTCCCACCATCCTCAACCGTATAGGTAAAGGAGGCTGATAAATCCAGACCTTCCGGCATAAAATCAATGGCTTCGGTGGGTACCAGCTCGATGGTGCCGTCCGCCCGGAAGTAGATGATGCCCATTTCGGGAATCGGCGGGGTTCCGCCGGTGTCTTCAATGGTGATTTTAAAATCACCCGCCTCGTTGATGGGCGTCACACGGGTATAATCCTTGCCACCAAAGTTCATGACCACCTTGGTCATGCTGGCGCTGTCGGAACTGCCGGCAGGCTTCCAGTGTCCGATAACTTTGTTGCCCACGTCATCCACCAGATCGTCTTCATTGAATGACCAGTCTTCAGCTTCTACCTTGACGCTGGCGGCAGCGCTGTTACTGTCGGCTCCCTGATCGTCAGTGACAACAATATCCAGTGTCCGGTCGCCACCAATGGTAAATTCACCGTTGGTGCTGTGACTCAGGCTTTGCAGTACAGACTGATAAACGTCAGCGGTTGCAGAGCCTGTAATGGTCAGCACACCATTGACGTATTCTGCTGAGAGACCTGTTGTGCCATCTAGGTTCACAGAAAGCTCATCACCGGCTTCACCGTTTTTCAGGGTAATGGTGGCTTTGGTGATCGTTGCACCAGCATCGGTGTCAGTAACCTCGATGGTTTGCGGATCGCCACTGTCATCCAGAGTAAGTTCCGGCGCATCGTTCTGCCCCGTCACTTTCATGCCGAAGGTATGGTTAGTGCTGTTCCCACCATCCTCAACCGTATAGGTAAAGGAGGCTGATAAATCCAGACCTTCCGGCATAAAATCAATGGCTTCGGTGGGTACCAGCTCGATGGTGCCGTCCGCCCGGAAGTAGATGATGCCCATCTCCGGAATCGGCGGGGTTCCGCCGGTGTCTTCAATGGTGATTTTAAAATCACCCGCCTCGTTGATGGGCGTCACACGGGTATAATCCTTGCCACCAAAGTTCATGACCACCTTGGTCATGCTGGCGCTGTCGGAACTGCCAGCAGGCTTCCAGTGTCCGATAACTTTGTTGCCCACGTCATCCACCAGATCGTCTTCATTGAATGACCAGTCTTCAGCTTCTACCTTGACGCTGGCGGCAGCGCTGTTACTGTCGGCTCCCTGATCGTCAGTGACAACAATATCCAGTGTCCGGTCGCCACCAATGGTAAATTCACCCTTGGTGCTGTGACTCAGGCTTTGCAGTACAGACTGATAAACGTCAGCGGTCGCAGAGCCTGTAATGGTCAGCACACCATTGACGTATTCTGCTGAGAGACCTGTTGTGCCATCCAGGTTCACAGAAAGCTCATCACCGGCTTCACCGTTTTTCAGGGTAATGGTGGCCTTGGTGATCGTTGCACCAGCATCGGCGTCAGTAACCTCGATGGTTTGCGGATCGCCACTGTCATCCAGAGTAAGTTCCGGCGCATCGTTCTGCCCCGTCACTTTCATGCCGAAGGTATGGTTAGTGCTGTTCCCACCATCCTCAACCGTATAGGTAAAGGAGGCTGATAAATCCAGACCTTCCGGCATAAAATCAATGGCTTCGGTGGGTACCAGCTCGATGGTGCCGTCCGCCCGGAAGTAGATGATGCCCATTTCGGGAATCGGCGGTGTTCCGCCGGTGTCTTCGATGGTGATTTTAAAATCACCCGCCTCGTTGATGGGCGTCACACGGGTATAATCCTTGCCACCAAAGTTCATGACCACCTTGGTCATGCTGGCGCTGTCGGAACTGCCAGCAGGCTTCCAGTGTCCGATAACTTTGTTGCCCGCGTCATCCACCAGATCGTCTTCATTGAATGACCAGTCTTTGGCGTCTACCTTGACGCTGGCGGCAGCGCTGTTACTGTCGGCTCCCTGATCGTCAGTGACAACAATATCCAGTGTCCGGTCGCCACCAATGGTGAATTCACCCTTGGTGCTGTGACTCAGACTTTGCAGTACAGACTGATAAACGTCAGCGGTTGCAGAGCCTGTAATGGTCAGTACACCATTGACGTATTCAGCTGAGAGACCTGTTGTACCATCGAGGTTTACAGAAAGCTCATCACCGGCTTCACCGTTCCGCAGGGTAATGGTGGCTTTGGTGATCGTCGCATTAGCATCGGCGTCAGTAACCTCGATGGTTTGCGGATCGCCACTGTCATCCAGAGTAAGTTCCGGCGCATCGTTCTGCCCCGTCACTTTCATGCCAAAGGTATGGTTAGTGCTGTTCCCACCATCCTTAACCGTATAGGTAAAGGAGGCTGATAAATCCAGACCTTCCGGCATAAAATCAATGGCTTCGGTGGGTACCAGCTCGATGGTGCCGTCCGCCCGGAAGTAGATGATGCCCATCTCCGGAATCGGCGGGGTTCCGCCGGTGTCTTCAATGGTGATTTTAAAATCACCCGCCTCGTTGATGGGCGTCACACGGGTATAATCCTTGCCACCAAAGTTCATGACCACCTTGGTCATGCTGGCGCTGTCGGAACTGCCAGCAGGCTTCCAGTGTCCGATAACTTTGTTGCCCACGTCATCCACCAGATCGTCTTCATTGAATGACCAGTCTTCAGCTTCTACCTTGACGCTGGCGGCAGCGCTGTTACTGTCGGCTCCCTGATCGTCAGTGACAACAATATCCAGTGTCCGGTCGCCACCAATGGTAAATTCACCCTTGGTGCTGTGACTCAGGCTTTGCAGTACAGACTGATAAACGTCAGCGGTCGCAGAGCCTGTAATGGTCAGCACACCATTGACGTATTCTGCTGAGAGACCTGTTGTGCCATCCAGGTTTACAGAAAGCTCATCACCGGCTTCACCGTTTTTCAGGGTAATGGTGGCCTTGGTGATCGTTGCACCAGCATCGGCGTCAGTAACCTCGATGGTTTGCGGATCGCCACTGTCATCCAGAGTAAGTTCCGGCGCATCGTTCTGCCCCGTCACTTTCATGCCGAAGGTATGGTTAGTGCTGTTCCCACCATCCTCAACCGTATAGGTAAAGGAGGCTGATAAATCCAGACCTTCCGGCATAAAATCAATGGCTTCGGTGGGTACCAGCTCGATGGTGCCGTCCGCCCGGAAGTAGATGATGCCCATTTCGGGAATCGGCGGTGTTCCGCCGGTGTCTTCGATGGTGATTTTAAAATCACCCGCCTCGTTGATGGGCGTCACACGGGTATAATCCTTGCCACCAAAGTTCATGACCACCTTGGTCATGCTGGCGCTGTCGGAACTGCCAGCAGGCTTCCAGTGTCCGATAACTTTGTTGCCCGCGTCATCCACCAGATCGTCTTCATTGAATGACCAGTCTTTGGCGTCTACCTTGACGCTGGCGGCAGCGCTGTTACTGTCGGCTCCCTGATCGTCAGTGACAACAATATCCAGTGTCCGGTCACCGCCAATGGTAAATTCACCCTTGGTGCTGTGACTCAGGCTTTGCAGTACAGACTGATAAACGTCAGCGGTTGCAGAGCCTGTAATGGTCAGTACACCATTGACGTATTCAGCTGAGAGACCTGTTGTGCCATCCAGGTTCACAGAAAGCTCATCACCGGCTTCACCGTTTTTCAGGGTAATGGTGGCCTTGGTGATTGTCGCACCAGCATCGGCGTCAGTGAGGCTGATGGTTTGCGGGTCGCCACTTTCATCCAGAGAGAGTTCCGGCGCATCGTTCTGCCCCGTTACTTTCATGTCAAAGGTATGGGTAGTCGTACTCCCACCATCATCAACCGTATAGGTAAAGATGGCTGATAAATCCATACCTTCTGGCATAAAATCAATGGCTTCGGTGGGTACCAGCTCGATGGTGCCGTCCGCCCGGAAGTAGATGATGCCCATCTCCGGAATCGGCGGTTCTCCTTCTGGGTCTTCAATGGTGATTTTAAAATCATCCGCCTCGTTGATAGGCGTCACACGGGTGCCACCAAAGTTCATGACCACTTTGGTCATGCTGGCGCTGTCGGAACTGCCGACAGGCTTCCATTGTCCGATAATCTGGCTGTCCGCTTTATCCACCAGATCGTCTTCATTGAATGACCAGTCTTCAGCTTCTACCTTGACGCTGGCGGCAGCGCTGTTACTGTCGGCTCCCTGATCGTCAGTGACAACAATATCCAGTGTCCGGTCGCCACCAATGGTAAATTCACCGTTGGTGCTGTGACTCAGGCTTTGCAGTACAGACTGATAAACGTCAGCGGTTGCAGAGCCTGTAATGGTCAGCACACCATTGACGTATTCTGCTGAGAGACCTGTTGTGCCATCCAGGTTCACAGAAAGCTCATCACCGGCTTCACCGTTTTTCAGGGTAATGGTGGCCTTGGTGATCGTTGCACCAGCATCGGCGTCAGTAACCTCGATGGTTTGCGGGTCGCCACTGTCATCCAGAGAGAGTTCCGGCGCATCGTTAATGCCCGAAATATTGAGGGTAACGGTATCAGTTGCGGGACTGAGTAAACCTGTGGCATCAGAAGCCGTGATCTGTAAACTGAGGCTCTCAAGATCGCCATCATCCGGGGTACCAGACAGTGTACGTGTACTTGGATCAAAGCTCAGCCAGTCAGGTAATGGCTGACCGTTGCTCAGTGAAACTGAATAAATAGTGTTCCCAAATCCACCTGTCGCTTCCGGAATGGTGAAAGAGAACAAATTCTCTTCAGTGGCACTGGGCAGGGCTCCGACATTCAGCTCCAGCGGCAAAATATCATCGGGGGTATCAGAGGGCGAATCCTCGGCTTCGTTCGATGCGTCGGGCTCGTCTTCCTGCTCGTTGTCAGCATTGTTATTGTTAATGTTTGCTGTTTGGGTGTCTGCAAAGGTGGAATCAAGAGGATCAGAATCAGACAGAGTTGAAAATAGTTCGGGTTCTGTCTGCTCAGGGGAAGCGGGCAGATTTAAAGCTGGCTGACTGGCAGGGGAGTCGAATGTTTCTGTATTTTCTGCTTCGAACTCAATCTCGGCCTCTTCCTGACTGGCTTCTTCACCAGAAGCAAACAACCCTGATGCAACCTGCTGTGCGGTAATGGTTTGCCCTCCGGAAACAAGTCCTCCTGAACCGGCAAAGTTACCAACGGTTATCTGGACTCCATTCAAAGACAGAGTCAGATCTCCGCCATCCATCGCCAAGTCAAGGTTTTCTGTGCTGGCTGCAGTCAGTTCAACCTTTTCGCCAGCCTGTAATTCCAGGGTTTCACCTGTTTCTACGACAACTTCACGGCTTTCACCTTTTTCATTAATTATCTTTAACTTAATAGCCATATTTTCATCCCTGAATTAAATAGGCAGCACTTACTTAAAGTGAGGTGTATTTCATCTTTAAGAAGCCCTGTACGAATAATAAAAAGGAGGCTGGTATAAGATCAGCCTCCTGTATAGTCACATAGTGCAGCTTTCAAGGTTGGATCTGGGTAGCCAGGATTCCGATAGCGCTTAATAACCGGTATTTTTCAAGATAGGCTGTAAATTGCTCGTTAACCTGAAGCTTTCTTGCGTTGAAGCTTTCCTGCTCACTGTCCAGAAGATTTAAAAGAGAGCGACGACCCGTTTCGTATTGCTCGAAAAATGACTGTTTCACCTGGTCGCGCTCATCGGCATAGCCATTAATCTGTTCTACTCGATCTTCCGCAGACTTGAGTGCAAACCATGTTTTCGCAACACCTTCCTGAACTTTCCGAAGAGATTCCTGATACACCTGAAGGCTTTCGTTCATCTGTTCAGCACGCTCCATCTTTCGCGCTTTGTCATAACCGCCGCGGAAAAGATTAAAGTTCATAGTCAATAATGCACTGTAATCGTCGTTTGGCCCTATGGAACCATCCATATCCCTGTTTTGACTGGCGGCTAATTCAAGGCCAAACTCTGGCAGGTAAGCGGCCTTACTGGCATCATAACTTTTTTCTGCAGCTTCTTTTCTTGCTGTGGCCATTTTTAGTGCCGGGTGTTTTGACATGGCCTGGCGGATAGCATTATCCAGGTCTGCCGGAAGGCTGATATTGGTATCAGGCAGGCTCAGTTCCATCGGTTTTACGCCAACGAGACGCTCAAACGAGGCTTCTGATCTTGCAAGGTCGCTTTCAATCTGTCTCAATTCCGAGCGAGCCAGTCTCAGTCGGCTGCTGGCCTGTAATCGATCAGCCTTATCGGCGTACCCACTGTTGGCACGGTCTTCTACCTTATCAAAAATTGATTTCTGAACCTTTACGTAATCTTGTCCGTACTCCAGAAGGTTCTGGTATCTGAGCACATCAAGATAAACCTCTACGACATTGATGAACACTGCTTCCTGAACGTTGAGCAGACTTTGAGTTTCTGCCACGCTGCTGGCTTTTGAAGACGCAACCTGATTAGCTGTTTCAAACCCATCAAATATCAGTTGCTTTAAAACAATTTTATTTTCACTGCGTGTCAGCGTGTCGAAAGCATCTTTATCCTTCAACGGATGTCTCGCCGCAACGGTGCTATTGCGACTTTTTTCCCTGCCCCAGCGCGAGGTTATATCAATAGAGGGCAGATAAGCGGCCTGCTCCTGACTCACTCTTTTTTCCTGGGCTGTTTGCCGGTGTTGAGCAGCCAGAATAACCGGGTTTGTTGTTTTGGCTTGTTTAAGTGCGTCACTGAGGGTCATTGAGTAGGCGAATGGGGAGGTAAAAATAGTGACTGCCAGAGCTATAGCCAATTGTTGGAGCTTTATCATTCCATGAATCCATGTCGTTTAGTTATTAATATGAGGCAAAAATCCTTATTGCCATCACTTTATTGGTTACTTATTACTAACAATTAAGGTTAGGTATGTAAATAATACGATTGGCTATTTAAATAAAAATTAATAATTCATTGGCAGCTCAAACTATCCAGTTGCCAGAAAAGCCACACCTGATAACATGCACCTGTCTTCTATAAAAACATCTGTATAAAAACAACAATGACAGAAAGGTAAAGTCATGAAACGTCGTAACCTGCTTGCCTCCGTCGGGCTGGCATTGTCTGCAACATTTCTTGCCGGTTGTGGATCGTCTGAGCAAACTGAAACCTCCGTTGCGGCGGAGCCTGAACAACAATCCTTTGAATGGAAACTGGTCACGTCCTGGCCCAAAAATTTCCCCGGACTGGGTATGGGACCAGAACGCTTTGCTGACATGGTTGACGAAATGAGTGCGGGTCGCCTTCAGGTTAAGGTATACGGCGCTGGTGAACTGGTTCCGGCACTGGAAGTGTTTGATGCGGTGTCGAACGGTACCGCTGACATGGGGCATTCCGGTGCTTACTACTGGAAGGGCAAAGACCCTGCGACACAGTTTTTTACCGCCGTCCCCTTTGGTTTAAACGCTCAGGAAATCAGCAGCTGGATTCACTATGGCGGTGGACAGGCGCTATGGGATGAAGTCTACAAGCCTTTTAATATTAAGCCGCTGGCAGGAGGTAATACCGGTGTGCAAATGGCGGGCTGGTTTAACAGGGAAATTAACTCTCTTGATGATATTAAGGGGCTGAAAATGCGCATTCCCGGCATGGGCGGAGAAGTGCTGAAGCGTTTGGGAGGCGTTCCGGTAACACTGCCCGGCGGTGAACTGTTTACCGCACTGCAAACCGGTGCCATTGATGCAACGGAATGGGTTGGGCCTTATAACGATATGGCGTTTGGCTTCTATAAGGTGGCTTCCTATTACTACTATCCCGGTTGGCATGAGCCAGGTTCCATGATGGAATTTACCATCAATCTGGATGCCTGGAATGCATTACCAGCCGATCTTCAGGCTATCGTAAAGGCTGCTGCAAAAGCGGCTCATCAGGACATGCTCGATGAGTACACAGCCAGAAATAATGCCGCACTCAACCAGCTGGTATCTGAGCATGGTGTGAAGCTGCGCCGTTTGCCGGATGACGTATTAAAAAAGCTGAAGGAAACGGCTGATGAAGTCACTGCTGAAGTGGCTGCCAGCAGTGATGTTGCCAAACGTGTTTACGAGTCTTTTAAGGCTTTCCGTGAACAGTCCACGCAGTACCACAAGATTTCTGAAGAAGCCTATTACGACGCACGTTCTTTATAGAAGCTAAGTGAGCAGGGGTTAACGTTCCTGCTCCAGCTCATGCACTTCTTCAAATCCCATTGATTCCAGGGCAGGCATCAGGCCATGAATCCCGTCAGGGCTGCCGGTATAGATAAACCGGTCAGAGGTGGTTGTGCTGGAATCAGGGATGGTTTCCAGTAGAAATTCAACCCGCCTAGCAATGGCTTCACCGGAATTAATCCAGTGAATAGGAACCGGGCAGGCGGCCTGAAGCTGTTGCTCCAGCAGCGGGAAATGGGTGCAGCCTAAAACGATGCAGTCGGGCTGTTTGCCATTGGCAAAGAATGGTTCAACGACGGCCTGGTACTCCTCATGGCTGACAGGTTGTTCTCGGAGATGACGTTCTGCCATGGCAACCAGATCACTGGAACCCACGGAAATGACATCGCAGTCTCTGGCAAAGTCGCGAATTAACTGATGGGTATATTCTCTGGCAATGGTTCCCGGAGTCGCCAGCAGCCCAATAGTGCGTTTCTTTGACCACTCGCCTGCTGGTTTGATGGCTGGAACAACACCCACCACCGGAATTTGCAGCGCCTGTCGTGCGTGGGGCAGAGAGATGGTACTGGCTGTATTGCAGGCGATAATGGCAAGGGCTGGCTGATATTGCTTTGCCAGTTGGCTCAGGCAATACAGGGTTCTGTCAATGACTTCCGCTTCTGGCTTTGGACCATAAGGAAATGCCTCGTTGTCCGCACAGTAAACGACCTCAACCCCCGGCAGTCTGCGTTTGACTTCCTGATAAATACTCAGCCCCCCAACGCCGGAGTCGAAGATAACAATGGGTTTCTCTTGTTGCTCTTGTTGAGCGACTTGTTGAACGAGTGGTTGAGCGGGTTGTTGCATAGATAAAGGGTGTTGTTGTTCCACAAAATCAAACAGGGTAGACGCTGTCAACCGGTTTGCAAATAAGAGCTCTTCGCTGTTTCCCGGGGATTTCATAAGCAGTGAGGAGTCTAATCAAGGAGTCACTGATTCAGCTTCACTCTAAAAGAGATTGTTCTTTTCGGCTTCTGTCCATTCTGGATGCTTTCTTGTAAGCACAAGACCTGATGAAAAGGAAATACCATTAAATCGTGGTATTAAGCTAAAGTACTTGATAATACAGCTGGTGTCCGAAGCAGGAAAAGTACAGTTAGCCCAGGGGTCACATACAACAGAACCTTGAAGTGCTTTTTTAAATCTTTCACCACCCAAAATAAACTCCGGCAGGATAGGCTTACTATCTAATAGTAAAAAAGTATGGTCGTAATTGACCTCAGTTCGGACTATTCCTATATGTAAATCAGGTGATTGCTTTATATTTGATAAATAATTATATGCTATAGATGCAAAGTCATCACACGTCCCAAACCCTAATTTTTTACACCACGCAGCTTGCTGCCCAACACTTGGATTTCTTCCAAGAAATTCAGTTCTGCGTACTCTTAACTCTGCGTGTATACTTCGTTTCTCTCCAAACATATCGTCACCCATGTTCGGAGTAGCCATAGTTGCGGGATGGGGAGATGGCCTGTAGCTAGGAAAACCAGGAGGATGGTTAATAGCCGTGAACGCAAGTTCATTATAAACATGATGGCATGCAAGATTTCCGAGAGTAATAAGGCTGTGTATATCTAACATAGTTATGCTCCTGCTTCCTCACCGACGAGATACCACTTCGTACCCGGTTATACTATTTCGCTCTTTTCTTGCTTCGGATGCATCCTGATATTTTCTGTTTCGCCTTGCTGTTCCTGATATCCTGCTGACTGCCATTGTTGTCGAAGGGGATTCAGAAGGCTTTTCGCCGCTTCATACTGCAACAGCCCCACCGGAGCGTGCAGTTTACCTGAAAACTGGACAGAGCGGTGCAATTCAGTATGGTAAGGCTTCGTCTCTTTCTTACTGGTTATTATGTCATGCAGATTAAAAACGACTTCAATAGTCTTTTGAACGAATTTCCTGCTCAACCTGCATCGATTCTGAAAACTCTATCCACACAGTCGGGGCGTCTGGATAAAAAGCAGGTTGACTCATTGTTGTCGTGCCTGAATATGACAATCGAGGAGCTGATGAAAGCTCTGTTGCCTCTCGCAGCTTCTCTGAGCGTTACTCCGGTTTCCAGTTTTCAGGTAGGAACCATAGCAGAAGGCGGCAGTGGCAATCTGTATTTTGGTGCGAACCTGGAGTTTTCTCAGCATCCTCTGAAAATCACTGTTCATGCTGAGCAGTGTGTTGTCACCAATGCCTGGCACCAGGGTGAAACCTGGTTGAAACGCCTGATGGTGAATGAAGCGCCCTGCGGTCATTGTCGCCAGTTTTTGAAAGAGCTGAACAGGGTTGATGACCTGCAGATCATTATTGATCGTACCTCCAGAGGGGAGGTGGTTACCCGTAAGATTGGCGACCTGCTGCCGGATGCTTTTGGTCCAGGTGACCTGGGTATCAAAGAGTACCTGATGAGCGATGCTTGTTACCCACTATCACTCTCAGAAAGGTCGTTTTCAGAAAAGTCATTCTCAGAAAAGCCGTTGGCAGAAACCAGCGAACTGGCTCAGGCTGCTCTGGAGGCGGCCCGGCGAAGTCATGCACCTGTTTCAAACAGCCGGGCGGGCGTGGCTCTGCAACTGTCCAGTGGTCGGGTAGTTACCGGGCGCTATGGAGAGAATGCGGCTTTTAATCCGGGCATTTCAGCCATGGAGGCGGCGGTTGTTAACTGGCGGATGGCATTGCTGGCGCAGCCGGAAGATCATATTGTCGCTGCCGTTATGGTTGAACAGCAGGGAACCAGCTCGCAACGCTATCTGGCAGAAGTTTTTCTGGCCGACTATGGTGTTAGGCTTGAGTATTTCAAGGTCTAAACTAAACAGAAAGCCAGTGAGTCAACGTCACATATTTCGGGCAGGGACGCCAACGATGAAAATAGATCCTTCCACCACATCCACAAACCTTGATTACGGCCATAACCCCGACGATGGTTCTGGAGATAATCAGCAAAATAAAAAGCAGGATGATAAAAAGTACAGCCCTGCTTTACCTCATGACCATTCTGACGTTGCTCGCTCAAAAAAACTGGCTGCACGCAAGGCGCGCAAAAAGAAAAGAAAAATTGCCGAGCGGAGGGCCCGGCGAAATAAGAGTAAAGACGACAAACCTTCAGCAACAGACTAAAAATAATCAGAAAGTGCTTAAAAGCGTTTTGGTTTTTCTGACTGACTTTCCAACTGATCTATGTTTTCTTATGGCGATTGGGTTTGGGAAATTCTCATTTCCTTCTAATGCCAGTATTCTTCAGGTTTAATGCGATCTTTGTTTTTTCTGTGATGTTTTTTACCACTTTTATTTGAACGGTCATTTTTTGGGTTTTTATTAGGTTTTTTATCACGTTTTCTCTTTTGCTTCTTTGTTATTTTGCTACTGATTAAAGCAGTATCTTCATCGGTTGTAACAAAGTCTTCTTCTTGTCCGCCGTCTCCATAGTCATAGTCAGTTGCAGTGTCAGGCAGTGATATTTCGCTGCTATCTTGTGAATTAGGGAAAAGTTTTTTTGTTGCTGATTTTATCAAACAATAAGCAGCCAGAAGATTATCATATAGCGGTGAATTTGAAGGAGTAAGAATTCGTGTAGAAGCCAGAATACTTTCCTGAGCATTATTGAGATGCGTATTTAACATTTCATAATAAACATCTAATTTCTGTTTACGAGTAACTGGTTGCTTTTGTTTTTTGTCTACAGCTCCTGCAGGTAATGGATATTTTAAGTTTGGGTTGGATGGAAAGAATGTCGTAAGTCCAGAGTCCTCAGTTCTTTTCTCTCTGCGTTCTTTGCTGGTTTTGTCGGAAACAACACCGTCTTCTGGTTCTTTTTTTTCATACTTGACAGGTCTGCGGGGAGGTTCATTCCCCCCCGCCCCTGCTCCCGCAGAACCAGATTGATAACTTTTATGCCTTCCAGTCTGTAAAGACGAGCTTCGTGCGGTATTTAAGGAAGTCGCGGAAGAAGAATACCCGCTGCCTGAAGCCTCGTTTCTTGAAGAGGCATTGCCGTCGTCAGGTTTTCTCTCAGAGCTGACATCTCCTATAGCAGAAATTCTGATGGGCTTTCCTTTGAATGCCAGAAGCAGGTACTCGTAAGACAAGGGCCAGCCTTCATCATAACCAAACTGTTGCAAGCCAAATGAGAAATCAGGTGGAGTTGGAGAAGGTGCAGCTGCTACTGCGTGATAACTATATAAGTTTTCCTCTTTATTCCATGATAAGTGTGAACCATCATCACAGGCTATAGTGGAGTGGAAAGTGGAGTGGAAAAAGTAACCTGCATTCTTGCCATAGCAGAACCAGGCTCTGGTCATATCCTCTAATGACGTGTGGTGAAGCATGGAGAAACCAGTCAAAACCCTTTCAGGATAGCCCTCTCTGTCTACACGCGAAGGCACTTTGATTCTGTGTGTCGTTGAAGAGAGAACAAAGCTGGAGCTGGTCTCATCAAACAAAATCTTAAGTTTATTATTAGCAACGGGCTCGGCTATTTTAAGCAGTAGACTTTGATAGCCGAAAGCATTTTGCTGGCTTGATTCAAGCAATGCCTTGCCGGATTTTTCAGAGAGTTTGAATGACAAAGACTGCTGACCGCTTGTATCACGAGAAACCTGGGCAGAGATATCGCAAAAAGGTAGTGTTACCTGCTGAGTTTGCTGCGGTTTTGACACTATCCGGGTGCTTGTGATGTCTGCTATGTGGCCAGTTAAAATAGCATCTTTTCTGATGAAACCTGCTTCAAGAGGGGGAGCTTCGAGCCTTATTGATGTCATCATTAAACCAAAGCTCCCTGCTGATCCACTTACTTTTGAGCTAAAACCCAAGTCAAAAGCCAAAGCAGGAAAAGCTGCAAAAAGAGAGACCATCGGAAAAGTCCGGTATTTCATTTTTTATTCCTCGTTCAGACATTATATTTATTGACCGTATTGGTTTAGCAGTGACTGAGGGAGTTGCAAGTTCTTGAGCGATTAAACAGGCTATGCTTTGATGATCACAAAAAAACTGACCAGAATGGCGACTGTTAAGGCAACGATAAAGAGCAACCATGAATAAAAAGCACTACGATGTACTGGTAGTTGGTGGAGGAATGGTCGGTGCGGCATTGGCAGCGGCATTGGGTTTACATGGTATTACAGTAGCGATTTTCGACCAGAAAATGCCTGAACCGTTTTTGGCAGAGGCTTTACCTGATATTCGTGTGTCGGCACTGAGTCAGGCTTCAGAAGCTTTGCTGAAAAAGGTTGGAGCCTGGTCGCGTATGCAATCCATGCGCATGTGTCCCTATCGAAAAATGGCGGTCTGGGAAAAACTTGAGCATTCTTTTAGCCAGCACTTTAATCAAACCCTCTTTGACGCAGCCGACGCTCACTTTAAGCAGCTGGGCTTTATTGTTGAAAACCGGGTTACTCAGCTGGGTTTGCTGGAAGCCTTAAAAGACAATCGCAGTGTAGACCTGTTTTGTCCGGTGACGATTGAGCACATGAATCTCTCCGGACAGCAGCCCGAACTGGTTTTGCAGGATGGACGAGCCTTTACTGGTGAGCTGTTGGTCGGGGCCGATGGCGCTCAGTCCCGGGTCCGTGAGCAGGCAGGTATTCGTCTTGAAACATCTGAATATGCGCAGCGGTGCTTTGTCGCCACGGTTGAAATTGCTGGTGGGCAGCAGGATATTACCTGGCAGGCCTTCACTCCCACTGGTCCCGAGGCTTTTTTGCCTCTGCCTGATATCAATGGCAGAAGCTATGCCTCTGTCGTCTGGTACCACCAGCCGGAGCAGGTTCGGCGTTTAATGTCGCTGGCGAACCAGCATCGCATTGACGTGCTTATTAATGAAATAGTGACCACTTTTCCCAGTGAGCTGCCAGAAATAAAAGCGCTGCATGAATGCAGCTATTTTCCTTTAGCCAGAAGGCATGCAATGAATTACTACACACAGGGTGTGGTTCTGGTGGGCGATGCTGCCCATACCATAAATCCTCTGGCAGGCCAGGGTGTGAACCTTGGTTTTCAGGACGTTGCCTGGCTGGCTCAACACCTGTTGGATGCGAAAAAACAACAGCGTCACCTGGGCTCTGCCGATGTTCTGGCGGGGTATGAAAAGGCCAGACGTAAAGACAATCAGTTAATGATGTCGACCATGGATGCTTTCTATCACACGTTCAGCAATGACAGTCTGCCTTTGAAGCTGGCCCGCAATGCGATGTTAGCCATTGCCGGGAAAAACAGGCTGGCGGTTACGCAGGTGATGAAGTACGCGATGGGGGTTTCCGGTAAAAAGCCGGAATGGTTGTCGTACTGATTGTAAAATTAATTTGCAGAGTTTGCGTTAATCCCTGATGCCTCTAAAGCCACAGGGGCGTTACGATTCGTAGGATTATTTTTTCTGGTGGGGAGTCAGGTTATGCGGATCGTGCTATCAGCCTTGTTAAAACTGGCTGCAATTGCTTCGTTAGGTTTCTGGTGGATGTGGCTATTTTTGGGAACGGCCTACTATTACCTGATTCAACATGACTCTCTATGGTCTTCCATGCAGTCCGGTGCTGGCATGACGCTGGTGGTTTTTGTGCTCGGCATGCTCAGCGTTCAGATCTCGGAAGTGCTGGCTCCCATGGAAGAATATACTGACTGACTTCCAGTCAGGCAAAAAGGCAGCGGCTTCAAGCCTCTGGATGCCCTGCCGAAACCTGCCAGCTTGTGGAAGCAGAAGAAAAGAATTTCCCTGCTTCCACCTCCTGTCGTATATCCCGGCTTACAGGGTATATTGTTGTGCTGCTTTCCTTAATCCGATAATTAGATCGTTTCAGAAACAGTGTCTAAAATATATTCGTTCTGAATCTCAGGCCAAAACAGAAAGAACTTATATAAATAGGTTTGTATTGGTCGTTTAATTGATGGTTTTTTGGTCAAATGATCGAATAATTTTTTTATTTTGGAATTATTTTATGACGATGCATATCAGAATAGATAGCCAAAAAAAGATATTGTCAATAAAAACAAGATTAACGAATGCAGCCAGATTGATAAAAAAACGACAATGTGTTTTTATATTGTGTACATTTCCTCTCTACGTCTGTGGACAAAATAATTCAACGTATAACTATTCACTCTCTATAAGCCCCGAAACAACAGTAGCAGGAGGGATTATTGATACGACTAAAGCAGGTGAAACTCAGGTAAAGATAAGTTCATTAATCAAGCCATCTTCCTCCTTCTCAGCTACTACTGTCGTACAATCCTCAACACCCAGCCTGCACTTCGATAGCTCGTTGAAAAAAGTATTTTTTAAAACAGATGGCGGTAACTATACCTTTGCCACCTCTTTTTCAGAGGTAAGTGGCTCTGTTACGGTGTCTGTTACTCCTGAGGGTTCAGCCTATCCAACAGGACGTTTTACGATAACGCCCGATCCGTCACTGTCCTCTTTTTCAGTTGAGGACATAGCCAGCCAGACGACAAGGTTGGTGAGTTTTTCAACTGCAATAAAGCCCTCTGCAGTAAAGCAGCTGCCAGATAAAACAAACGCTATTAATATTACGGAGTTAGTCAGACAATTACAGGACGATAAAGACGGGCTGCAGGCCGAGAAGAAAAGGCTGGACGAAAGGAGTGCCAAGCTAGATATCAAAAGCGATAAATTGGATAAGCTGTCAGATAAACTGGACAAGAGAGACATAGAACTGCATGAAAGAGAGACGATAATAAAAATTTTTGGCGCAGCCGAAGCCGTTATTTTTGTTGGGATACTTGTGACGCTTGCCATCAAGTATAAGTTGTTTTCCAGGATCCGCAAAGGCTGTGGATTCGGTTCTCACGATCCGGAAGTAGCGGATACTAATATAGAACTTATGGAAAAAGCCCCGTAATGCGTAAAAATCGTGGTTTATAAATCATTACTTTTCTTATGTAAGGCTTATGTCGTTTGATATAAAAACGACATAAGCAGTTTTATTGTTTGCTTTTCTTTTTTCTTTGCATAGCCGGCGATACAATCAAGCCATTTACTGTGTTTGAGGCTTCTGAGTATTTTTGTCAATGGCTTGTTTCTCTAAAACCACTTTGCTGGCTGCCCTCTGTGCCATTTCATTTCAGGCTATTTCCACACCTTCTGCACCGAAGAGTTTCTCACAGGCCAAGCGTGAAGCTGAAAAAATCTACCAAACCCATATGACCAGCTTTTACTGTGGCTGCGAGTTCAGGCGCGAAGGTAAAAAGCTGGTTCCCGACCTTGAATCCTGTGGTTATGAAATACGCAAGCAAGAGGTTCGTGCTAACCGAATAGAGTGGGAGCATGTGGTACCCGCCTGGGAATTTGGCCATCAACTGCAATGCTGGCAGGATGGCGGTCGCAGAAACTGTGGCAAGAATGAAAAATTTCGCAGGATGGAGGCCGACCTGCACAACCTGACCCCGGCTGTGGGTGAAGTGAATGGTGATCGTTCCAACTACCGGTTCGGCTTTCTTCTCGACACGCCGGAAATGTACGGACAGTGTGACTTCAAAGTGAACTTCAAAGAACGCAAGGCGCAACCACCCATCGCCAAGCGGGGCAAAATCGCACGAATCTATCTGTATATGGAAGACCGTTACCCGTTCAGGCTTAGTGATGGTCAGCGCAAGCTTTACGAAGCCTGGGACAAAATGTACCCGCCGACTGAGTGGGAGATTCAGCGCAACGACAAGATTTCGCGAGTTCAGGGTTGGGAGAATCCTTACGTTTCAGCCCATGCCGGATAGCCGGAGTTTTAGCATTCTCGCAGTATGCCCCTGACTTTCAGAGAGTGTCGCAAAAGGTGAAATAGTACGAATTGACATCCTCCCCCACCTGGGGAGGGTTTTGCGACAGCCTCTAGTTCGCAGGGGGTATTACGCAGTTTTTTGATAAAAATTAGTATAATCAGTCTTTACTGCTATGCTGCTCAGATTGATTAAATAGCAATGAAAGAAAAGCGTAATGAGTTTTTTAATAAAAAAATATATGGCATTGTGTATTTTACTATTTTTGTCATTATTTTTGATAGCAAATACAGCTTTAGCTATTCACAAAGAACACATTGAGATATTAAAAAATCTAAGTGTCAAAGACTATGAAAAAATAATGAATGCGATAAATAATTCTGGTGCCACTGAAGGTGATGTTCGAAAATTAATTATAGCTGTATTTAGTAATTTTGATAAGACTATATACCTCAAGAAAGGTGCTAAATACTTCAAGGAAGGTGCTGGACCCGGTTACAAACTAAGTTTAAGCAATGAAATCAAAATTGAACATAGAAGCAGAATTGACAAAAAAATAAAAGAGTTTACAAAAGAACATAAAGAAATAAAAGATAAAAAGTTTTATTATGAAGTAGTTGCTTTAATTGAAGCTTTAATCTCAATGGAAACAGAAGAGGATATTTTAGATTTTCTTTCATTACCAGACTATGGGATAACTGATAAAAAAAAACAAGAATCTGAAGAAGAGTTTGAAGGAGAGTTTGAAGGAGAGTTTGAAGGAGAAGCTGAGCGTCAGGAGGGGGTGATAGCTTTCTTAAAATATGCGTTAATAGGAATCATTAAAAATCACCAAAGCAGGCCAGCTAACAAAAATAACGTGAAAATGAATATGGCTTATGGCCAAAAAGATAAAAATCTGAATCTACAGTTATCAAACGATAGTATTGAGCTTAAAAAAAATCTCAGAAAAATAAAAGACCCGCTCATAAAGCCACTTATTAAAGCCAGAGATATTTATCACAGTATTGAGTTATTAAGACAAAGGCTGGATGATCTATATCCCGGAAAATTTAAGATACATATTGATGACTCAAATATGTTTTTAGTCCGTGTTGCTTTTGTTGCACCATTTGGTTGGTGGAGCGGAGCTTTTTATGAAATAGAGTTTACTTTTGATAATATTGATTCCGTTGGACCCAGACTGAAAGTTATTCACGCACCAAGGGTCACACATCGGTATGGGGACGGTCTTTGTCTTGCACAATTGTCACCGTATTCAGCTCAAGAATTTTTTTGGTACAAGAACCTTAATGGTCAATATAACTCCAGACATTTCACTACAGCTGAACAAATACTGAATGTGATACATGCTCTAATTAATGATGTTGATATTTTAGAGCCCGAAGGACAATTGGGAGAGTATGCTCAGCATATTCAGGAAATTAAAGGATCAGCCTTACCCAAGGCTAATTTTAAAAAAGCAAAAGAAAAGCTCATAAATGAAATTTTAAATAACAATCAATTGGCTGCTGATTCAAAGGGTATTTATGGTATTCAGTTCAACACTGACCACAAAAGTGTAAAGGATGAATTTGAAAAAAATGTTCATGCTAAATTTGGCAAAGAACATCCTTATTATACAGCTAGTGATATTGTTGAAATAAAGTACATTGTGTTAGAAGAAGGTGTTGTTAAAAAAAAGGAACAATATTCTGATGAGAATACAGCTATATTTATACCTTTAAGAATGCAAAGAACAGCAGAGATTATAGAGTTTCAGCCAGATGATGTATCTACAAAATATGACTTAGAAAATATAGTGCGTATTAAATCAAAACACTTCAAATTTGATAAAGCAAAATTTATAATTTATTCAAGAGGAAAAGAAATATACAGCAATAAATTTTTGAAAAAAGAATTGCAAAATCTAATTGATGATAATAAAGAAAAATATAAAAATATTAAATCGGGTAAAGATGAAAGAAGGAGTAAGTTGACTAGAGTTGCAGTTATTTTAAAAAAATCTGATCATAAAAATAATAAATTTGAATTGCACTTAAAGCCAAATAAAGCACAAGCCATAAAAAGTAACATGGTTAGGCAATTTGATGTTGAAATTCCGACAGAAACACAAAAAAGAACAGAGCGTTATTATGGAGGGCATAAATTTAATATAAATGACAATGTCTGGATTGGTGATATGAATGAAAAAATGACTTTAGCTCAAAAGTTGTTATCTAAAGAGGTACTTTGGGATTTGTCATTGAATTACTTTCATATTAGGAAGGATGCTAAGGCATGGGTAATGTATAAAGGTAACGATATCATCATAAAATCACTTCTGATGATAATTGCTGATTCTATAGAAAATTTTGGATATGAAAATTGGAAGCCATCACAGACTTTTATTGAACTTATGCTTTCAAGAATAGATATGGCTGCTAGCATTGCACATGACAAAATTGAAATTTCCAATAAAAATCATTCATTATTAAAGTTGGCAACAGAAGGATTTATTCCTAAAGAAAAACTTTCAGATTATGCATATATACTGACTGCTATATTACCCGCCTGGAGGCTAATGATACCTGCAGGTAAAGAGGTGATGAAAAAAATAAAAGAAAGAATATTATTAAATATGCTTATGGAGTTTTTAGTAAGGGTAATCGTATATGATTTGAATGATGACAGTTCCTCTCTTGCCGATAAAATTAAAAATGAACCTTATAAAATTGATTTACATTATCTTGAGTCAATCAATAAAAAAGGCTTTGTTTTAGCTGTTTATTCATTATTACTGTTTGATTTTGTTGCCGAAAGAGAGACAGATCAACCGATAACGGAACATGAGGTTGAGAACCTGCAGAAAATAATTAAGAGCTTTCAGGATATTATTAGCAACGAAAGCGATGACAACGTTAAGTTGATCGAAGTGCTTGCAGGGTTGATGCAGAATTATGGTAATTACGATAAAAAGGATTTTGAGGAAAAAATCCTCAGGTTAGTGTTAGCTGAAGCTTCTAAACGTATTTCTGATAGTGATTTGCGCCAGCATTTGGTTGACTATTTGAATAGTAACTATGCAAAAAATAAAGCCATTTTTGATGAAGGAGAAACTCAGCAGCTAATAGCCCATATAGAATCGGTTCCACCTGTCAATGAAATTAATGTGCCAACAAAAGAAGGCTATGCTCATAAATGTTGGCTGTGCCACAAAAAAGTTATTAGTAGTAAAATTATTACAGGTAGTAGAAGATCGAAAGATAAATATAAAGCCGCTGAAAATAAAAGACCAAGAAAGATTAAGCCAAGACACAGGGAGTGCGCACAAGCCAGAAAGCAATGTCAAAAAATGTATCATGAAATAGAAGAACGCAAACCCAAAAAAAGATCAGAAACGGGCTATTTTCCATCCTATAATATTCCGCAAGGATATAGACTTGAAAGAATTCCTGACGATGGAAATTGTATGTATACAGCTATTGCAAGGGCTATGGAAAGGCATACGGGACAGCCTGTAAGCCAACAGGATATAAGAAATATTATCCATGATAACCTGCAAACTGTTTTCAATATTATTCAGGTGGAGAGTAATAGTGATTACAGAGTATTCTTATTGCAACAACTTGCAACTCTTATTAACTTTGATGTCAATACTATAGAAACGATTATCAATGACCGTACTCTTACCCAGCCAGCTATTCCTGGTTCTGCCGGATATTTTGAGCAACAGTTTGGAAATGTTGCGTTAATTGCATTGCTGGCATTAACTCATCACATTCCGTTCAGAGTTATGAGTAATAACAGTAGTACTGACTCATCTTTACCTTATGGTATTACCCAATGGATTGAGCATGCCCCAAACTTACTTAATACAGTAATAAATGCTAATGGATTTGATATAGCGCATTTGGGTGATAATTTTAGAAATTTATATCAAGAAGGTAATTCTGAGGCTATTAATGCATACTTAAGTAACATTAGGGATGCAGAGCCTGACAGCTACCTTATCCATTATCCAGCCTCAGAAAGAACTTACGCCCATTTTGATCTGGCTTTGAGAAATCATCGGCAGGCACAACCTATGCCACAAGAATCGGAATATGAAATAGAACCGTATGAAGATTATGCCCCTGAAGCATCAGGAGAAGAATCAGACTACTCAGATTACTATGATGCAGCTGACGAATTTCCACAGGTACCGGTACTGGAGCCAATAGAGCTTGACTTTCATCCACAACTTCTTCCTGAAACCGAGGTTTATTCAATATTCTATTGAAAAAATAGGGTACAGGCTTTCCCTGATTATCCACAGGCGTTTTTAACGGCACTGGTTGCAAACAAGAGGAAATGCTGCTGAATATCCAGTTATGGCGGAGGCAAGCGTAAGTCCGGCACAGTACCGTTTGCTGACTGAGAAGTCAGAAGCCCCAACTTCAGTTGGGGTAGCAGTCACGTGTGGTAATATAACTCGATTCATTAACGCTTCCGGGTTTTATCAGAATGGAACAAACCGTTATTGGCGACGACGGAATAGAACGCCAGTCATTGCGTGCCTATACAGAAAGTGCCTACCTGAATTATTCCATGTACGTCATTCTGGACCGGGCCCTGCCTCATATTGGCGACGGGCTTAAGCCGGTTCAGCGGCGTATTGTCTATGCGATGAGTGAACTGGGGCTGAAAAACACGGCCAAGTTCAAAAAGTCTGCCCGTACTGTGGGTGATGTACTGGGTAAGTTTCATCCCCATGGCGACAGTGCCTGTTACGAAGCCATGGTGCTGATGGCGCAGCCGTTTTCCTATCGTTATACGCTGGTGGACGGTCAGGGCAACTGGGGTTCGCCTGACGATCCTAAATCGTTTGCGGCGATGCGTTACACCGAGTCCCGCCTGACAAAGTACTCGGATGTTCTGCTGGGTGAGCTGGGACAGGGTACAGTCGACTGGGTGCCCAACTTTGATGGCACACTGGAAGAGCCTTCCATTCTGCCTGCCCGCCTGCCCAACCTGCTGCTGAACGGCACCACAGGTATTGCGGTTGGCATGGCTACTGATGTTCCTCCTCACAACCTGAGTGAAGTCGCTGATGCCTGTGTGCATCTGCTGGAAAATCCTAAGGCAACCATTACCGAGCTGGTTGAACATATTCAGGGGCCGGACTACCCGACAGACGCTGAAATCATCACGCCCCGTGAAGACATTCTCAAAATGTACGAACAGGGTCGTGGGTCTATCCGGATGCGCGCGGTGTATCAGAAGGAGTCCGGCGATATCATTATTACCGCCCTGCCCCATCAGTGTTCAGGTGCCAGGGTGCTGGAGCAGATTGCAGCCCAGATGCAGGCGAAAAAGCTGCCAATGGTGGCTGACCTGCGCGATGAGTCTGACCATGAAAACCCTACCCGCCTGGTGATTGTTCCCAAGTCCGGGCGCATTGATGCGGAAGGTCTGATGAATCACCTGTTCGCCACCACTGATCTGGAAAAGACCTACCGGGTCAATATGAATATGATTGGTGTGAACGGTCGCCCCCAGGTTAAATCCCTGGACCGTATGCTGACCGAATGGCTGTCGTGGCGGACTGATACGGTACGTCGTCGTTTACAGTACCGCCTTGATAAGGTGCTGGCACGTCTGCACATCCTGGAAGGCTTGCTGGTGGCGTTCCTGAATATCGATGAAGTGATCGATATTATCCGTAGTGAAGACAAACCCAAAGAAGCCCTGATGGCAAAATTTGGGCTGTCTGAGTTGCAGGCTGATGCCATTCTTGAGATCAAACTGCGTCAGCTGGCGAAGCTGGAAGAGATGAAAATCCGTGCCGAGCAGGAAGAACTGGATAATGAACGTAAGCAGCTGGAGCTGATATTAAGCTCCGAGCGTCGTTTGAAGACCCTGATCAAGAAAGAAATTATTGCGGATAAAGAGAAATATGGCGACGAACGTCGTTCACCCATTGAACAGCGCCAGGAAGCCAGGGCTTTGTCTGAGACCGACCTGATGAGTTCAGAGCCTGTTACCATCATTCTGTCGGAAAAAGGCTGGGTGCGCTGTGCCAAAGGGCATGAAGTCGATCCTTCCACCATGAACTATAAGTCAGGTGATAAATATCGACTGTCGGCACGGGGTAAGAGTAATCAGTCGTCTGTCTTTATCGATTCCACCGGGCGTGCCTATTCCATTCAAACCCATAGTCTGCCTTCTGCCCGAGGTCAGGGTGAACCGTTAACCGGGCGTGTTAACCCACCTTCCGGCGCAACCTTTGAAGGTTTATGCGTGGGAGATACCAGTGACTGTTACCTCATGGCTTCAGACGCCGGTTATGGCTTTGTGGTTCAGCATGGGGATATGGTCAGCAAGAATAAAGCCGGTAAGGCACTTCTTACCCTGCCAAAGAATGCCAGAGTGATGTCGCCTGTACCCGTAAAGGGTGAAGAACAGTTGCTGGCAGCCATTACCAATGAAGGCCGGATGCTGGTGTTCCCATTATCCGAGTTGCCGAAACTTGGTCGGGGCAAGGGTAACAAGATTATCAGTATTGCTGCGGCGAGGGCGGCTGAGCGGGTTGAAATTCTGGTCGCCCTGGCAGTCTTTGGTAAAGACGATTCGCTGGTGTTGCGCGCGGGTAAGCGTCATGTGACGTTAAAACCGAACGATATGGAACACTATCACGGTGAGCGTGGGCGTCGGGGTAATAAGTTGCCCAGAGGTTTCCAGAAAGTCGATAGCATTGAAGTGGCAGGTGACAGTGAATAGTCAATTAAAAAACTTATTCACTGCCCCGTTGACTAGGTTTTAATACCACAGCCTTTGATAACCAGGTTGCACAGATGATCGGTTGCAGCCTGGATATCAGTTTCGCCGAGTTCTTTCTTGCCCAGGACAGAGGCTACCTGAGGGTTGTAGTCCACGTAATATTGCGTGGTGGCCCAGATGGTAAACAGCAGGTGCAACGGGTCAACCGGATCCATTTTTCCTTGCTCAATCCAGGCTTGAATCACTCTGGATTTGTCGTTGATCCAGTCTTTAAAATGTCTGAAGTGCTCTTTAAGGTGCTGACCTCCGTGAAGGATTTCACTGCTGAAAATACGGGAAGCGCTGGAGTGAGCCAGGCAGTATTGCATCTTGGCGTTAATATATTGTCGTAATGCTCTGGCTGGGTCATCCTCAGGGTTCAGACCACTGAAAACCGCTTCCCATAACTCCATGATGTGGGAGAGTACGGCACTGTACAGGTCCATTTTGCTGTTGAAGTAGTAGTGAACATTGGCTTTAGGAAGCCCGGCCCGGTTCGCAATGTCACGGATTGAAGCCCCCTTGAAGCCACTGAGCACAAATTCGTCTTCAGCGGCTTTGAGTATGACCTGAATATTTTTCTGGCGAACCTTGCTGGTCTTTATTCCTGTATGCCCAATGGTGGATGCAGAAGATTGCATGACAGGTACCATGTTGAAGTTGTGAGTTATGACTGTCGAGTACCAATATAGACAAGGGTTACATAATTGCCATTCAATAATGTCGGTTTTTAAACGTCTTATGACTTGTAAATGAAAAGTGGTAGTTGGTAAAAGTAATTAATCTTCAAAGAAGTAGAAACAAGAAATAAGTAATGTTAGTCGACTGTCGTTTTAAATTATGGTCTGGGCGCATAGTCAAAAACATCGGAGTACATGCTTTGTCGATTAAAGCCGGCTTTTTCAATAGCGTCAACCGTCGTGTAAACCATTCGTGGCGAACCACTCAGATAGATATGACCAGTGAGGAGCTGGTCTTTGTCAGCCAGAATGGCGTCATAGAGCAAACCATGACGTCCACACCAGTCTTCATCGGCATCACTGATCACCGGGTGATAATGAATGCCTCTGGCTGACCATTCCACAGGCAGGTACGGCAGATAGAAATCAGCAGGCGTACGAGCCCCCCAGTATAGATAGATTTCTCCGGAATATTTCAGGTTCAGGCAGTGTTCTACCATGCTTTTCATCTGGGAAAAGCCTGTACCGGCGGCGACAAACACCAGAGGTGTTTCTGGTAGCGGCTCGGGTAGAAAGCAGTTGCCTGAGGGCATACGAACATCAACACAACCATTGTGAAGCAGATCAAACAGCAGCGCTGAATTTGAGCTGTCTGGTAGCTTCTGTATATGCAGTTCAAGGGCTTCCTGCTGATTTAATGGCGCAGAAGCAATGGAAAAGGCACAGGGCTGTTTATTGGGCAGAACAATTTCCAGGTATTGCCCGGCCTGATAAGTCGGTACAAAGCCTGACCGGGGTTTCAGGATAATCCGGTAAATGTCAGAACCTGCCGGATGAATGTCGGCTACATCAAAAGCCTGTTCCGAAACGTTATTGTCCATCGTCATTATTCCTCTGGAAAAATACCCAGTTCCTGCCAGCGATCGTCGACCCTGTTTTTAATGTCATCGCTCATGGTGATGACCCTGCCCCACTCCCGATCTGTTTCGCCCTGCCATTTATTGGTGGCATCAAAACCCACTTTTGAACCTAAGCCAGCCACTGGGGAGGCAAAATCCAGATAGTCAATGGGTGTGTTTTCAATAAACACAGAGTCTCGTTTGGGATCCATTCTTGTGGTCATTGCCCATATTACGTCGTTCCAGTCCCGTGCATTGACGTCGTCGTCTGTCACAATCACGAACTTGGTATACATAAACTGTCTGAGAAATGACCATACTCCCAGCATAATACGCTTGGCGTGTCCCGGATACTCTTTACGCATGGTGACAACGGCCATGCGATAAGAGCAGCCTTCCGGTGGCAGGTAGAAATCCACAATTTCCGGAAATTGTTTTTTCAGAATCGGAACGAACACTTCATTCAGCGCTACCCCAAGTACAGCGGGTTCATCGGGTGGACGGCCTGTATAGGTGCTGTGGTAGATCGGGTCTTTGCGGTGGGTGATGCAGTCAACAGTGAACACCGGAAAGGATTCGACTTCGTTGTAATAGCCGGTATGGTCACCATAGGGGCCTTCTTCTGCCATTTCCCCCGGATGGATATGTCCTTCCAGAACAAACTCGGCGCTGGCAGGTACTTGCAACTCACTGGTTTTACATTTGACCAGCTCGGTGCGGGAGCCACGCAGCAGGCCTGCGAACGCATATTCTGACAGCGAATCCGGAACCGGTGTCACCGCGCCAAGAAGGGTGGCCGGGTCTGCGCCTAATGCAACGGCAACAGGGAAAGGTTTGTCCGGATGTTTCTGTTGCCAGTCCCGGTAATCAAGCGCACCGCCACGATGGGACAGCCAGCGCATAATCAGCTTGTTGGGTCCCAGTAGTTGCTGGCGGTAGATACCCAGGTTCTGGCGGTCTTTTTCAGGCCCTTTTGTGATAACCAGAGGCCAGGTGACAAGGGGGGCGGCGTCGCCGGGCCAACAGGTTTGTATGGGGAGCCGGGTTAAATCAACGTCGTCACCTTTCAGCACCACTTCCTGGCAGGGGGCATTGTTGACCACTCTGGGTCCCATATTTAAAACCTGCTTGAAAATCGGAAGCTTTCGCAAGGCATCTTTAAAGCCTTTGGGGGGATCGGGCTCTTTCAGATAAGCGAGTAACTGCCCGACTTCTTTCAGGGCGCTGACATGGTCCTGACCCATTCCCAGGGCTACTCGTCGCGGTGTGCCAAACAGGTTGGTTAACACGGGCGTATCAAAGCCTTTAGGGTTTTCAAACAGTAGCGCCGGTCCTTTTTTGCGCAGGGTTCGGTCGCTGATCTCGGTCATTTCCAGATAAGGGTCAACTTCAGCGCTTATTCGCTTCAGTTCGCCCTGCTGTTCCAGCAATTGGATAAAATCTCGAAGGTCCCTGTATTTCATGGATTCTACTGTCGGGAGGTTTTTGTTATGGGCTGGATTGCTATTAGAAAAATACCGGAGAGGCAGGGGGGTAAGAACATCAGTCCGTCACTCCCACTATTGTGGGAATGACGGACAGTCTTAGGGGCGCAGCATTCAATGTCTTACCGGGCTTTTGGCGGTTTGCTATTAGCTGCTCAGACAGCCAACCACCAAAAGCTAATAGCCAACAGCGGTATATTCTAACCTTCCGTTCCCCTTGCCCTGCCACTTCGATTACTTGCGCTTCATGGCCTGGAAGAATTCTTCATTGGTCTTGGTGTGCTTCATGCGATCCAGCAAGAATTCGACGGCTTGAATTTCGTCCATCGGGTGCAGGATTTTACGCAGAATCCACATACGCTGCAGTTCTTCCTCTGTGGTCAGCAGGTCTTCACGGCGGGTACCGGACTTATTGATACCGATAGCCGGGAACACACGCTTTTCAGCGATGCGACGGTCGAGGTTCAGTTCCATGTTACCGGTACCTTTGAATTCCTCGAAAATTACTTCGTCCATCTTGGAACCGGTATCCACCAGGGCGGTGGCTACGATGGTCAGGCTGCCGCCTTCTTCAATGTTACGGGCAGCACCAAAAAAGCGCTTTGGACGCTCCAGGGCATGGGCATCGACACCACCGGTCAGAACCTTGCCGGAAGATGGAATGACGGTGTTGTAAGCTCGTGCCAGACGGGTGATGGAGTCGAGCAGAATGACCACGTCTTTCTTGTGCTCAACCAGGCGCTTGGCCTTCTCCAGTACCATTTCAGCCACCTGAACGTGACGTGACGGTGGCTCGTCAAACGTGGACGCGACCACTTCACCACGAACGGAACGTGCCATCTCGGTCACTTCCTCCGGACGTTCGTCGATGAGCAGCACAATCAGGTGACATTCCGGGTTGTTACGGGTGATGTTGGCTGCAATGTTTTGCAGCATCAGGGTTTTACCGGCTTTTGGCGGGGATACGATCAGACCGCGCTGACCTTTACCGATTGGGGAGACCAGGTCAATAATCCGACCGGTCAGGTCTTCCGTCGAACCGTTACCCATTTGCATCTGCAGGCGATCTTGCGGGAACAGTGGTGTCAGGTTTTCAAACAGAATTTTATTGCGGGCATTTTCAGGCTGATCGAAATTAATTTCGTTAACTTTCAGCAGCGCGAAATAACGCTCGCCTTCTTTTGGCGGGCGAATTTTACCCGAGATGCTGTCGCCGGTTCTCAGGTTAAAACGGCGAATCTGGCTTGGGGATACGTAAATATCATCAGGGCCTGCCAGGTAGGAACTGTCGGCAGAACGCAGGAAGCCAAAGCCGTCCTGGAGAATTTCCAGAACGCCTTCGCCAAAGATGTCTTCCCCGCTGCGGGCATGGCGCTTGAGGATAGAGAATATTACGTCCTGCTTTCGTGAACGGGCGAGGTTGTCCAGGCCCATTTCATTGGCTTTTGCCAGAAGCTCAGGAACAGATTGTTTCTTCAGTTCGGTAAGATGCATAACAGTTTGAGAACGTTATATTGAAAGGTAGTGGCCGTCGTAGTTGCAGGAAAATCAGGTATTATTGAGATTATTATTTTAAGGATCGCTTAATGCCAATCCCTGCGAAAGCTGTTTACAGCCTTTCAGCTACAGCCCGATATTTAGGTCATGTACTTGAATTAAGTGAGTGTTGGCTCGAAAGAATTCAATAACAAGCCTGGCCGGAAATAATTCTATTGACTGTCATTGTACCAATTTATCAATCGTTGGCATCTGACGTGCGTCACTTCGACAGTCTATATCCTTTTCTGGAAAATAATCAAGAACTACTGTCTCGTCAACTTTAAATAGGTCTATTATTCTTTTTCTGCTCAGTGTGTTGCAGGGTCTGTATTGACGGTGCGAACACCAGACAGACCGCCGGATGAAAATACCCAAATAACATCCGGCCATTTCTGGCTTGACTATTCCCTGAGGGTAATCAGAGATTGCTGTCCAGAAATGCGGTCAGCTGGGATTTAGACAGCGCGCCGACTTTGGTCGCTTCAACGTTGCCGCCCTTGAACAGCATCAGAGTCGGGATACCACGCACACCGTATTTGGGTGGAGTGGCTTCGTTCTCGTCGATGTTCAGTTTGCAGATCTTCAGCTTGCCGTCGTAGTCCTGGGCAATTTCATCCAGAACAGGAGCAATCATTTTGCAGGGGCCGCACCACTCTGCCCAGTAGTCGACCAGTACCGGTTCGTCAGCCTTCAGTACGTCCTCTTCGAAGGAAGCGTCTGTCACATTGACAATATCGCTCATGGAATGGGTCTCCTAGCCATTTGCATTCAGTTTCGAAATCATAGCAAACCGTTTGCCTGAGAAACAATTGTTCAAATTTTAATTTGCGGTTTTGCACGGTTTTGCAGGATCAACAGTCAGGAAATAATGATCTGTTATGTGGGACAGGCTGCCTTCTGTTATGCTGAGTCCGGCTTTCAGGTAAAAACACCCGTGCAGTAAAGGATCATGAGAGAATTCGGTCAAAGTGAAACAGATGGCCAGCCATTGGTAGCGGCTATTGATCTGGGGTCTAACAGCTTCCACATGATTGTGGCCCGGGTCGATCAGGGAGAAATACGGCCTGTCGAGCGGTTGGGCGAGAAAGTTCAGCTGGCTGCCGGTCTGGAAAAAGATGGCAGTTTGTCTGAAGCGGCAATGGAGCGCGGACTCAATTGTCTGGCGCAGTTTGCCCAGTACATGAAGGGCAGGACGTTCCAGGCCATCAGAATTGTTGGCACCAATGCGCTGAGAAAAGCCAGGAACAGCGACGAATTTGTTCGACGCGCTGCAAACATTCTGCCTTATCCCATAGAAATCATTGCCGGGCGCGAAGAAGCGCGATTGATTTACCTGGGGGTTGCCCAGACCCAGGCGGATGATAATGATCGCAGGCTGGTAGTGGATATTGGCGGTGGCAGTACCGAGCTGATTGTTGGTGAGCGCTTTGAGCCCCGGCTGCTTGAGAGCTTGCACATGGGCTGCGTGACGTTCAATGACCGCTTTTTTTCCGGAGGTCATTTGTCGCCGGAACGTTTCCAGTCAGCTTATTATGCTGCCCGACTGGAGCTGTTGAATATAGAAAAAACCTATCGGGAACTTAGCTGGACAGACGCTGTGGGTTCTTCAGGGTCAGTTCGTACGGTCAGCAATATCCTGCAGGCGCAGGGCGAAGGGGATGTTATTACCCGTGAACGGCTGGATAAGCTGAAAAATGACCTGCTGGTCTTCAACCGCACAGACCGTATCCGCTTTCCCGGACTGAAACCTGAGCGGCAGACCATCTTTCCGGCGGGTCTGGCGATTCTGACCGCCTGCTTTGATGCCTTTGATATTGAGCAGATGCAGTATTCCGATGGTGCTCTGCGAGAAGGTGTGCTTTATGACATGCTGGGGCGGGACCGGCATGAAGATGTTCGTGGCCGGACGATTTCTGCCCTGATGAAGCGTTATCATGTGGACCAGGGTAATGCTGAGGCGGTTCGTCAACATGCGTTGTGCTGCTTCGATCAGGTGGCAGAGGAGTGGGGATTATGCCAGGGCGAAAGGGAGTTGCTGTCCTGGGCTGCCCTGGTGTGCGAAGCCGGGCTGGATATCTCTCATTCCCAGTATCATCGTCATGGTGCTTACCTGATCCATCACTCTGATTTGATGGGGTTCAGTAAGGAGCAACAGCGCAAGCTGGCTCTTCTGGTCAGAGGACACCGACGCACGATTCCCCGGACGTTGATTGAGAGTGATGATGAAGAAGGCAGACTGGTGAAGCTGACCATTCTGTTGCGAATCGCCATTGTTCTGAATCATATCAGGGGGACGGATAACGAATTTACCTACTCTCTGAAAGCGGGCGATAAAAAGCTGAATGTTTCTTTTCCTGACAAATGGCTGAAAGAACACCCGCTAACGGCAGCGGATTTTGAGCGGGAACGTATTGATCTGATTCGGGTTGGGTACTGGCTGGTGGTTGATTAATCGATATCCGTTGTCAGGAATTCGTGACCTCTGGCGTGACATCAAAATCGTGGTACTCCTGCCTGTCTCTGGTCAACATAATGACGGCACCGTCAATCAGGTTGGTGCAGGCGTCATGTACGTGAGCGCTGTCGTTCAGAAGAGAGCTGGCTGTATAGGCATCGACCTGGCCGGAACGGATCAGTTCATTAAGGGCTGTATTGGTTTGCTTGTCCTGCTCTCTTAACTCCTGTTTTAACTGGTCGGTATGTTCCCGGATATGGCTGTATCGACGTCTGACACCCAACAGGTCAACCAGTTTCAAAACCGATGCTATGCAGAGTCTGAGCTGGTTGTACTGCTCCCGAATCTGTTCATTTTCTGAATCGGTGTACTTGCCCATATTTTTATAAATATGCTTTACGTGCTTGATGGCCTGTACAAAATCTCTGCAGGCCACTTTCAGGGCAAACAATTCCTGAGCCTGTTGCTTTGGCAAACGACCTTCCAGCGCCCCGGAATACTGGATAATATCGGCATAAATGCCTTTGATATGGCGGATATACAGATCCTTGATGGTCCAGGGCTGTTCTTCTCTTTTCCAGTTCTTCACCAACTCCTGCAGGTTATCGGTTTCGCGCAGTTTTTCACCGGACAGATAGATGCTGTAACAGATGATTTCCAGTGTGTTCCGGTATAAGTGCGCGCACTCTCTGGTCATAGCTCGCATGGCTGTATCCGGATAACTGAGTGTGACCGGGTTCAGGTAAAGTGCTTTTTCCGGTTCAGTTTCATTGTGGCTGGCAAGGTTAAGGGGTTTTCCAGCGGACTGATCGAGGAATAGCGACTGTAACCATTTAATCATCAACCCCATAAATGGCAGCAGTGTCATGATACCCAGAATGTTGAACAGAGTGTGGAAAATGGCCAGTTTGAGCGTGTAGTTGTTGCTGGCCACACCATGATACTCAGCAATATGATCAACCAGGTTGATCAGGGGCTCAATCAGGATAATGGCCAGTAGCGCAGTGATCAGGTTGAAGGCCAGGTGGGCGACGGCCAGTCGTTTGCCTTCGGCATTGGCACTGATAGCCCCTAAAATAGCGGTAATGGTCGTACCTACGTTGGAACCAATAGAGACGGCCAGCGCGTTTTCATAAGAGAGCTGACCAATGGCCAGGGCTGAGAAGGTGAGTACCATTGTGGCATTGGTTGACTGCATGATGACGGTTGCCGCCATGCCGATCATGGTATAAACCAGCAACCCGGCAAACCCATCCATAGCGTATTCGGCGAGGTCTATGGTGCTCTTAAAGGCTTCGAAACCTTCTTTCATGTAATGAATGCCCAGAAACAGAAAGCCGATGCCAAGAAGAATAAAGCCAAAACCATTAAGGTTTTTTGCCCGTTGAGTTTTCAGCACCAGCCCGATGACCAGCATTGGCATGGCGTAGGCGGACAGCTTGACTTTCAGACCAAATACGGCGACCAGCCAGGCACCTGCCGTACTGCCCAGGTTGGCTCCGAAAACAATACCCACGCCGGCGGCCAGTCCGATCAGTCCGGCACTGAGAAATGAGATAACGATAACGGAAACCAGTGAGCTTGATTGCAGGATGGCGGTTGAAACAATACCAAAGCTGAGACTTTTCCATACGCTGTCAGTGGTTTTTTGCAGAATATTTTCCAGCAGCCCGCCAGTGAACACCTTGAAGCCCTGTTCAAGGTAAACCATGCCAAACAGAAATATCGCGACACCAGCCGCAATAATTTTGAACTCCGGGCTGACCCAGAACCCGTAAATCAACAGCACCAGGACTGATGGTAAGAAAAGTCGACTAAGCATCACGCCTCATCATTGGTAGCTACTTCCTAGGCTGATTTATCGGCGTTGCGGGGCAGGCTCTACAGTATTCTGTAACGAAATTTTATGTTGATGGGTTCAGTGTGAGGTGTCTTCAATCGGTCGTAAAAATGTCATTAAAGTGTCTACAGCTGCAACCGATAATAGAAGCTCGGTAATTTAAGTGGGGCAACGATGAGCGATGAATGGCAGTTTAAGAGTAAAAGACCGAAGCACATTTGAGGAAGGTCGCTTGTTCCAGAGCCTGAAAACAGGTTGGGTAAAAGTGTTGATGGACAATGGGGAAGTCAGGGAATATCGCCCGAAAGACCTTATTGCAACCATTACCTCTTCATTGCAGAAAAACATACAGGAAATACCTTTCAAAGAGGCTAAGCAAAATCGATCATGATTTTTTAGCTGACCTTCTCTGCTTCTTACTCCTTTCGCTTTGAAGCGCTCAATGCCTGAAAATAACGATAATTTTTGCCTTAAAAAAACTTCGAAATAAATAATGACAGCTATTATAGAAGCTGTTGTTATTATTATTGTGAGTAAGTGTTGAATGCGAGTAAGTGTTGAAAAGGTGCGCAAGTCAGTATCCAAAGCTGGTCGAAAGAGTGGTTTTAGTATCGTTGGATAGCCATGGCCATACGGCAAGATGGCGCAATCTGTGAACTGAGAGGGCTCTTTTCCACTTAAGGGTTGAAGGCTAAAATGTACCGAAAAAATCATATTCTCAGCATAAGTAGCGACTTTATTATGCTGATCTCATGCTTAAAATGCAGATTCTCGACTCTTTTTTAAGCCAAAATCAGGTTTTTATCGGAACGTTCATGCCATAAGTATACTTTCAACCTTTAAGTGGAAAAGAGCCAACTGAGAGTCTATTTCAGTAAATCAATGGTTAACTTGATATCATGGATATTCGCTTGAATTATGTGTAACCAGTCAACAGTTATCTGGCATTAGGGAGGTAGATGGTTTTGTTAAACGGCGTTGCAGCTCAGGCTTCTCAAAGGCTCGGCAAGCATTTAAGAATTTACCTTCTATCTGGATTGGCCGCTGAGGTAGAGTAATGAATATATTCGAAGAACTTCATCACAGATTAGGCAGCAAAACCAGAATTCGCTCTCTTTTCAAAGACGTGAATACTGAAGACTTGGAGCGAATCATTAATCGTATGAATGATGTGTTGCAGGAAAAATTCAATGAGAAGGAGGTCGAAGAGGCCAAACGCGAAGAGAAAAAACGCAGTATCGAAGAAATCAAGCAAGCCATGGCGGACCGGGGCCTGTCTATGTCTGACTTAAGCCTACTGGATGAAATGGGGAAAGAATCCAAGCGCAAACGCAATGTCAGCAAGCACAATTTTGAATACCAGACCATATCAGGAGACACCGTTCGCTGGTATGGCTCAACGACCGGCCGCCTGCCAAAAGACTTTCAGGATTACCTTGATCGAACGAGCAAGAAGCGAATCGACTGTATTGTCGATAGCGAGTGAATTCAGTACGTTCGACTGGCTGGAAAGAACACAGTGATATCCAGCACAGTCTTTTTTTATAGCTACTAATCTGAGCACGCCCTGTGTATAGATTTTCAAACAGGTGCAGGGTGTGTTTTAGGCCAATAAAACTCTCAACCACTGAACATTGATCTATTTTACGCGCAGACAGAATATCGAATGCAAAAAATAGTGGTGTATCTGATGCGAAAACGATCGATTCCTGCGTTAATACTGACAGTCCTCAGTGGCTATTGCGGGGCTGGCGACCCTGTGGGCAGTAATAGTCATCAACGGAATGAGCGATACAGCCCATGCACCTCTTTTTCCTATGATATCATCGAAGTGGTACCGACCGGAGCCGATCTGCTCACTCACCTGAGGTCAATCAGGGACTACATATCCCAAAAAACAACTCCATCAGGTGATGACTTTTCTGGTTCTGGTTCTGGTTCTGTTTTTTATTTTGATCCGGACATTAATAGAGCAACAGGTAGAGCAACAGAAAAAAATAATCGTTTTGAATCAATGCTAATTAAATTGAAACATCCCAATGCCATTATCCCCCTTAACAGTGATGATGAAGATTATATAAGTTTTGGATCAAGAGCTGATGAGGTTCAGACCTATTCAGGGATAAAACCGTCAGAGCCTGACAGACTGAAGACTGCCATGCTTCTTCTGAAACCCTCTGACACTCCCTATGTAATGAGTGGTTCAATTGATATTTCTGATTTTTCCCTGACAATCTGCAGTCTTGCTAAAAAATCACAGGATGGTCCGGGAGTAGAAAACGATAAACCCGTGACCATTAAACTGAATTCTTCTTTATCACCAGCCGGTTCTGACCGCTCTGATGTCAAACCCCGGAAAGCCTGGTTTTCTGTTACAGGAAAAGGTGAACTGTCCATTGCCGGTGTATTTTTGAACGCCTTTGAGTCAAAGGAAAATTTTCCAGTCATTTATGCGGATGGAAAAAGTCAGGTAAACATAGATCGGTCAGATATTCTTCGAACCACTTCTGAGCCAGAGAACATAGTGCATTCAAACAGGAGTTTAATTGTTGTACGGCGGGGAACGCAGGTTCCCGAAATTAGCATTACCCACTCACGGCTTTATTCCAATCTGCACAAAGGAAGCATTATCAAATCGATCCCAGTACCTCCGGGAGTGGACTGGACGAGAAAAGAACGTATCGTTATGAACGTATACAACTCTTATTTTTATGTTCCGGATGGGGAAAAGTATTTTGATGTGGGGCGGCTCACTGCTCTGACCAGAAAACACATTCGCTACTACCACTCAGCTACTCCAGACCACTATAAATACTTTGCGCAGACGAGTTCAAATAGCCCTTTAAAGCTGTTTAACAATCATGATGTTTACAGTGATATGGCGGCTAATAAACTAGCCGCCTCTTCAGATCCGTCAGGGCTGTCACCATTCCGGCAAAACAATAGCGCAGTCCAAACTGTTAAAGTCGGGTTGTTTCCTGTCATTCTGTCTTTTGTCTGGCTTGGAGTGGGTCAGTTTTGAAGGTTCACAATCAAGGAGCGCATCCACAACGCTAAATCACTGATTCCATCAAGGATCAAAAATAAGAGTGCCACATCCACCGGAGCGATGTGGTGCTCAAACTGGCAGGCAAGATGCCTGATTTCCTGACTGGTCTCTCTTACCTCATCAGTACAGAGTGTCAGTTGCTTTCGTAGCCTGTTCAGAGAACTCTTGTGCTTTTTTCTGTATCCGCTGGTACTTAATTGCTCCAGTTCGTTAATGCCTTGTCTGAGTTGATAGACCGTTTGTCCAAACTGACGAGCCATCGCATTAACAGGGACGATCAACTCTGGCGGCAGGTTAAGAGGTCGGTAGCCCAACCGTTCAGATAAACGACAAATTTCATGGGCGATGGCATTCTGTATCTGCAATGTGTTAATCACCACGTCTTTGGGCTGAGAGGTGATGGATGGCTGATGGAGTCGCTGTAGCGTTTCGTGCTCCAGCTTTTCCAGTTGGCCGGAAAAGGCCTTTATCCAGCCAGAAGATGGAGCGTTATGTGATTGACCGGAGTTCAGGCTGTGAACCTGCTGATTCAGATGTAACAGCGCGTCCAGTATCCGTTCGCGATGCTGGAGCAAAGGCTTAAAGGGTGAGCCGGAGAACAGTTTGGCAAAGGTTATAAGATTCATGAAGGCTCTATCGACCGCCAAAACAGTCAAATGAGCCTTCATTGAGACGACGGCTAAAAGTTACTGCGGCAGGTTACGTACCAGCAAAGACATCTCATCTGGCTGAACACCTTCCGGTACAGGAATTTTTACCTTATGACCGGAACCCGGTGCCACCGAAACGGATTCACCGTGTTTGTTTTCGATGTTATCCAGAGTGAAGGCAATATTTCCCTTGGGTGTCATCAGCTCCATGGTGTCACCGGTTTCGAAGCGGTTCTTCACGTCGATAGTGGCTTTCTGTCCGTCGAAGTCGAGGATATCCCCGACAAACTGCTGCTTGCTGCCACGGGAGTTGCCGGTTTCATAGTTCTGGTATTCGTCGTGAACATGGCGACGATAGAAACCTTCGGTAAAGCCACGATTAGCCAGGTTTTCCAGCGTATCCATTGCACTCCTGTCAAACGGGCGACCTGCGGCGGCGTCGTCGATGGTTTTCCGGTAAACCTGTGCAGTACGGGCAACGTAGTAGAACGACTTGGTACGCCCCTCAATTTTCAGGGAGTGAATGCCCATATCCGTCAGACGGTGGACATGCTGTACGGCACGCAGGTCTTTGGAGTTCATGATGTAGGTGCCATGCTCATCTTCAAAAGCAGGCATGTATTGATCAGGACGACCTTTTTCCTGCAAAAGCACAATCTGGTCGGTGGGTGTGCCCTGTCCCAGCGTTGGCTGAACCGTTTCAGCCGTTGCTAATGGAATCACTTCACCCGTGTAGCTTTCTGTTGCGGCATGGGGCTGATACTCCCAGCGGCAGGCATTGGTGCAGGTGCCCTGGTTAGGGTCACGTTTGTTGATGTAACCGGACAGCAGGCAGCGGCCTGAGTAAGCAATACACAGGGAGCCGTGAACAAACACTTCAATTTCCATTTCCGGTGCTTCTTCACGAATTTCCTGAATCTCATCCAGAGACAGTTCCCGGGACAGGATAATGCGCTCAACCCCCTGCTTCGCCCAGAATTTAACGGTGGCAAAGTTAACCACGTTGGCCTGTACCGACAGATGCACAGGCATATCCGGCCAGGTTTCACGCACCATCATGATCAGACCCGGGTCCGACATAATCAGGGCGTCCGGCTTCATCGCGATCACCGGTTCCATATGTTTCAGGAAGGTTTTTACCTTGCTGTTGTGAGGCGCGAGATTGCTGGCGAGATAGAACTTCTTGCCCTGAGCGTGCGCTTCGTTAATGCCGTTCTCAAGGTTTTCCAGCTTAAAGTCATTGTTGCGAACACGCAGGCTGTAACGAGGCTGGCCAGCGTAGACAGCGTCAGCACCATAAGCAAAGGCGTAACGCATGTTTTTCAGGGTGCCAGCGGGGGAAAGGAGTTCTGGTTTCATTGATCTGATTATGCTCTGTTTGCAGGACAGGGGGCGCATTATATCAGCGACAAAATTCGGGGGAATAAGCAGTTTTGCAAACTATTTTGAGAGCAGCCGGGTATGCCCGGCTTTATGTGTCGGTTAAGGTAAACACATGAATCGCTTGCCCGGGATGTGTTAATTACTGGGGAGGGTTTGACGAATAAGCAGTTCAAGCTGATCGAAGCGTTCACGGGTTTCTTGCCTGAACCCCTGAAGGTCTTTTATTGATTCACGGGTTTCCAGCCTGAACGCCTGAAACCCTTTAATCCATTCACGGGTTTCCTGCTTGAATTCCCGAAACTCTTTAACCAGTTCACAATGTTGTTCATCAGTGCGCCTGAAGCCTGCATGTGTTGCTTCAGCTAACGCTTTTACACAAGCCGTCAGGCCAGAAACATCCGATTTTAGTTCCGCTACATCATGTTTTAGTTCCGCTACATCATGCTTTAGTTCCGTTATATCACGCTGGTTAGTCAAAGCGATGTTTTTTATATCGGCGCATACTTTAGCCAGACTGTGGAGATTCGCATCCATTTGTGTATGGTGTTCTTCAAGTCTTTCTACTCTTGCTTCAAGGCTCATACTGCACACTTTTCTTGTTAATTGTTTGTTTGCGTAGTGAGCATAGCAGAGATAAACATTGACCCTGCGCTAATTGCATTGTTACAGGTACAAAAAAACCAGACCGGATTGAATCGGGTCTGGTTTTTTTGAGAAACCGTCGATCTTACTTGATCTTGTGTTCCTTGTACTCCACGTGCTTGCGCACAACAGGATCGTATTTCTTGAATACGAGCTTGTCTGGAGTGTTACGCTTGTTCTTGTTGGTGGTGTAGTAGTGACCAGTACCAGCCGTAGAAACCAGCTTAATCTTCTCGCGAATACCTTTTGCCATGACTTATTGCTCCCGCTGTCTTAGACTTTTTGACCGTTGGCGCGCATGTCAGCCAGAACAGCGTCGATGCCTTTCTTATCGATGATGCGCATGCCTTTGGAGGAAACACGCAGGCGTACAAAGCGGCTTTCGCTTTCTACCCAGAAGCGCTTGGAGTGCAGGTTAGGCACGAAGCGACGACGAGTTTTGTTTTGCGCGTGGGATACGTTGTTCCCAGTAACCGGGCGCTTGCCGGTAACCTGACAAACTTTGGACATTATGATGGCCTCTCAAAGCTATCTGTCTAAACAATGATCCAGCCATCAGGCCGGAAAACTAAACTGAATTCCAGAGTCTGCTTATTCCAGCCCAAACAGCCATGAGCCAGAAAATACGCTTTATTAAGCAATAAAACCGCATTTCCTTATTAAATCATGAGCCAGAGCTCTCAGCAGTTACCCTCAAACAAAGATCGGGCTTTATACCAGAGTCAAGCTTTAATCGCAAGTTGGCAGCGAGCGAATTTCTACCTACAACCCCTTGTAAAATGCTGGTCTGGCAAGACATTGAGGCCATCAGCCGGGGATTTATTGTACGGTCGATTTAAGTGAGCAGACCTCTTTCAGCCAGGGACACAATCTGACCCCGACCGACAATCATATGATCCAGACATTTAATGTCAATTAGTTCTAATGCCTGTTTAATCGTTCGGGTGATGCGGATATCAGCCTGACTGGGTTCCGGGTCTCCGCTGGGGTGATTGTGACTGAGGATAACCGCGCTGGCATTTAACGCCAGGGCTCGCTTCAGAATTTCCCGTGGGTAAACCGCCGCTGAGTTGATGGTACCGTAAAACAGTGTTTCCAGAACGATAACCCGATGACGTGTATCCAGAAACAGGCAGGCAAACTGTTCGCTACTCTGCCCCCTGAAATGCATTTGCAGATATTGTCGTGTGCTGTCCGGACTGGTCAGGGCATTGCCCTGCTTTACCCGGTGTTCAAGGACTCGCTGACAAATCGCTAAAATAGCCATCAGTTCAGCAATTTTCGCCTCTCCAAGCCCTTTGAATCGTTTGAGCTGCACAGGCCGGGCAGTCAGCAACGCATCCAGCGACCCAAAGTGGTGAACCAGCGTGCGTGACAGCTCAATCACCCCGATACCTTTGGAGCCTGTTCGTAACAGTATGGCGAGGAGTTCGATATCGCTTAAGGTCTCTGCGCCATGGTTTAACAGTTTCTCTCTGGGGCGGTCAGAAGGCGGTTGAGTGGTTTGGTGTTGTAAGGCAGGCATGAACAACAGGCTCTCCTTGTGAGGTTTAAAACCAGGTTTGATGAATTACGATGGGAAACGAATTGCTATCGGAAGGAGAAGATGAACCCGTACCGCCCTGATCGGGATCATAGCCTGAATCGGTTGTACTGTTTGGCTGGTGGTGCTGAGGAACAGGCGTTAGGACGGCCTGCTCTTGTGGAGTGAGACGAAGCCATCTGTAACGGTTAGTTGTTGATAACCATTCGTAGCCTAGTATTAGCGGTGATCCCGAATGGATGTATTCAAGCAGGTCAGCCTGGTTTGCAATACCACTTGGTAAATGCTGTTCTTGGTCGGTGCTAATACTATACGCTTCGTAGCGATTTCCGTTTGGTTTAGATGAAGAATAAATCAACACGATTGGTCTGTTGAGGTAGCAAGCGAGTAATTTGAGATAAGAAAATATAGATTTTGCTGGCTGTTCTTCTGCTTCGTAGCTTTTATCAGAAAACATGTGGATATGCTCAGCCATTTGATTGACCGTTATATTTTCCGGAGCTAGTCCCTGTTCATTAAGAAAAGTCAATAAACGTTGTATTCCAGGCTTGTTTACCCCGCTGAGCGACATTTGTAGAAATGCATTGGCAGTGGTTGGAATGGGTTGTTCTTCAGACTGATCATCTTCAGGCAGAACATCATTTTCTACTCTTTCATGTGTTGCTAACAGATCAAACAGATGATCAAATATTTCGTAATTAAATCTTAGTTCTCGTATAAGTTGCATTGTTGCACTCTCTAAATGCACGGGATTAACAGGATCATTTATATTGTGTAGTTCCATTATCAGCGCAGGTAACAGGCTGTCTTCTGTTTCATTTTGAAGGGGCAAACTTTCGAAGAGGGCATGAACTAAATCATAATCATTTTCCCAATGCCGGTTCAGTTCGTTATCAGGTCTGATCAGTTGTAGCTGTCTTAGTGGATTGGGAGCATAGGCTCCCTCATTTTCAGTCGTTCTGTCCAGAATAGGGTTTATAAGTCTTTGTAGTTGACGAGCCTGACTGCGTCTTTGAGCCAGAATATCGGGATCAGGAGATTGTCCTCGTGAAATATGGAATGTTAAAAAATTGTTTAGCCGGATATATGCAATGCGCTGAATAAAAGCAATATTGAATGTTAACCAAAGGCGTTGTTCATTGACATTGTTGCTTGAAATATAAGTTTCTAACAGCTCGTTATAGTTATCAGGAAAAAGACTCAGAAGGTGGCCAATCAACTCATCATCATTCATAACGTGAGCTACCAGAACAGCCCAGACAAATGCAAAAATAGCATCAGGGTTAGTGCCAAAGTCAAATGTATGAGCTAAAAGTATTATTTTCAGGTGGGGGTTATGCATTTTAAAAAGTCTATGAAACTTTGCCAGAAATAATGATGTATCTATATCAGTTGTGCTATTTGAAAGTGCCTCTTCAGAAAGCATGTTGGTAAAATGGAAAGATGGAGGCACGTTGTTATCACCTAATATGAAAATCAGGGGTGAACCGGTCTGCATTAAAGTGGGAAACTGGCCGATCAGTTTAAGCCATAGTTTTATTTGCTCTGAAAATAAGATTTCAGCATCGTCGTTATAATATATTTCAGAATTTATCACTTGAGCTGTTGTTGGTTCTGACGATGATGACTGGGGTTGTGGTGCTGGATTTACCCTTAATGGATTTCTTACAAATATTTCACGTATCGCTTTTTCCAGCTCTTTCCGTATATAATGCGCAGTTTTTTCAGGGTTTTCATAATTAACAGAGTTCTTGAGGAACTCACGGTATTGTGAGTCAGGGGTTTTAGCTATCAAATTGCCTTTTTTGAGATTACATTTGATAGCTAATTTGATTTTATTTATCTGACGCTTAAATTCTTCAAACTTTATTTTTTTTCTAGAAAGATGCTGTTCTTCGGGCTGTTCAGGTTGTTCGGGTAATGAACTTTCTGTTTTCTTTTTCTTTTTCTTTTTATTGCGATTTTTTTTTGTATTTTGTTGTACGATTGTATTTTTCTCCAGATTGCTTAGAACCTCATTGCTATTTGATTGGTCTTGAATCGGGATAATGGTTTCTTTAGTTGTACTTTGTTGCTCGTCATCCTGACTCTCTTTACTCTGCTCTGACTCGTCAGGTGTTATCTGGGCTGAACTAACGACAGCTTCTGCTTGATTTCCCGGGATCTGTGGAAACGAATCATTCAATGTCGCCTGAGAGGCCTGCTCTGATGCCTGATGAAGCAATTGCAGTTCTCTCAAATAGGCGTTGTTTTTCTCTGCCAGCGCATTATTTTGTGTAGTCAGTTCATCGACTTTTTTATTCTGGTCTTCAAGTGTTGTAGATGTCCGGTCAAGTTGCCTGTTCAGTTTAGCAATCTTTTTCTGGTCATTCTGAGCCTGCTGGTGATAATTTTCAATTTGACTGAAAAGGTTATTATTTTCCTTTGCCTGCTCATTATTTTGCTTAGTCAGTTCATCGACTTTTTTATCCTGATTTTCAAGTGTTGCAGATGTCTGGGTAAGTTGCCTGTTCAGTTTAGCGATCTTTTCCTGATCATTCTGGGCCTGCTGACGATAATTTTTAATTTGGCTGGAAAGGTTATTGCTTGCCTTTGCCTGCTCACTATTTTTCTTAGTCAGTTCATCGACTTTTTTATTCTGATTTTCAAGTTTTGCAGATGTCTGGCCAAGTTGCCTGTTCAGTTTAGCAATATCTTTCTGGTCATTCTGAGCCTGCTGACGATAATTTTCAATTTGGCTGGAAAGGTTATTGCTTGCCTTTGCCTGCTCACTATTTTGCTTAGTCAGTTCATCGACTTTTTTATCCTGATTTTTAAGTTCTCTGATCAGTTCAGCAACTCTGTTCTGTTCATTCAGAAGCTGCTGGCGATAATCTTCTGCGCTACTGCTACTGGAAGGCCTTTTAGCCTCCTGTTGTTGAGGGTTTTGCCCATGCGGAGTGAAGGGAGTTACGGATGGGTTTTGTAGAACCGCTATTCTACGGTCATAGGTTGTCGGGTAAGCTTGAACCAGAGAGGGCGTTGGTGTGTTAATCAATTGGGTATAAGGGATGGGATAGGTTGGCTGTTGTGGTATGGGTATGGTAATAAAATAGATTTGCTCGTTAATCTCCAGACTGTATTGCTGCTGTTGTTGTGTGTTGTGAATTGTTAAATCTAATCCGTAAAAATAGCCGTCCAGCCTGCTTCTCACAACAAGTTTTGCACACAATTCTCCTCCCCTGTTTCCTGCTACATCGAACTTGTCAATGAAAAAATCAGCTGGCAGCTGTAGTCGCTGTCCATTAGTTGATATGCCAAAGTTGTACCGGAGTTCTTCCGAATTATAGGCACTAAGGTATGAACTGGAGAAAAGTGCTGAAAAAAACAGCAAAAAACGGAATTTCATATTTTTTTACCATTTAAGCATTTTTTGTTTGAGTCTTTTAACAATATTCTTATTGCTTCTTTTAGCGTTTTTTCTATGTCTGGTTTTGTTGTTCAGAGCATGTTGCAAGCGCTGCCAAAGCAAAATATCTAGTTTAGAATCCGTTCGACCCAAAATAGATGATTTTTGTTACGTACAGTTCATGAGATGCCATCTTTTGTCTGCGAGGAGAGAATACAAAGTAGGATAACGACTGTTATCTTTCGATTATTTCAGCCAAAATAACGCGGCCAATATTCTGTACTAACTTTTCAGGAACCTCCATGCAACGCTTATGCAATAAACGGGTTGTCCTCGGCGTGACCGGTGGGATTGCCGCCTATAAAAGTGCTGAACTGATACGATCGCTCTGTAAGCTGGGAGCCGATGTCAGGGTTGTGATGACAAAATCAGCCTGCGAGTTTATCACCCCGCTGACACTCCAGGCTCTTTCCCATAACCCGGTACACCTTGATCTGCTCGATACCGACGCAGAGGCTGCCATGGGACATATTGAGCTGGCAAAATGGGCGGATATTGTTCTTGTGGCACCGGCTACGGCTAATTTTATTGCACGTCTTGCAGGCGGTCAGGCTAATGATTTGCTGACAACACTGTGCCTGGCAACGGCAGCGCCAATTTGTCTGGCACCCGCTATGAATCAGGGCATGTGGCGTGATGTCACCACCCAGGAAAATATTGGCAAGCTGGCGGAAAAAGGGCTGAAAATATTTGGTCCGGCCGATGGCAGTCAGGCCTGTGGTGATATTGGTCCCGGTCGTATGCTGGACCCTGAATTGATCACCCTGCATACCGCAGAAATGTTTAAGCATGATATTTTCACGGGGCGGAGTGTATTGATCACGGCAGGGCCAACCCGTGAAGACATTGACCCGGTACGATATATCTCCAATCACAGCTCTGGAAAAATGGCTTACGCGCTGGCAGAAGCCGCAGTAGAAGCCGGTGCCCGGGTGACACTGGTGAGTGGCCCCGTGAATATAGAGAAGCCAGGCCGGGTAAAGACTATTGATGTTGTCAGCGCTCAGCAGATGCATGATGCCGTTCAGGAGAATATTGAAGGCGTAGATATTTTTATTGGTTGCGCAGCGGTAAGCGATTATCGTCCGGTTGAGATTCTGAAAGACAAGATCAAGAAAGACCCCAATAATACAGAAGAAATTCTGGAGCTCAAGCTGGTGCGAAATCCGGATATCGCTGCTTCTGTCGCCGCGTTGGACAGTGCGCCTTTTGTGATTGGCTTTGCCGCTGAAACCCGTAATGTCATTGAGTATGCGGCCAACAAGATGCAGAAGAAAGGGATGAACATGATTGTCGCCAATGATGTTTCCGATAAAAGCATTGGTTTTTCCAGTGACGTGAATGAAGTCACCATACTGGCTGAAGGCTTGCAGAAAACCCTCCCAAGAGCTTCCAAGAAAGTATTGGCCCGTAAAATTTTGAGTGTTGCCTCTCGTGGCTATCACCAATGGAAAAGAGATCAGGAACAATGAGAACCATCAAGACCCGTATTCTGGATAACCGCCTGGGTAATGAGTTCCCAATGCCAGCCCATGCCACCGATGGTTCTGCGGGTATCGACCTGCGTGCGTGCATCAATGAAGCACTGACTCTGGAGCCCGGACAGACGGAACTGTTACCGACCGGAATGGCTATTCATATTGAAGACTCTTCCCTGGCTGCTATGATTCTGCCTCGCTCCGGGCTGGGCCACAAACATGGCGTTGTTCTGGGCAACCTGGTCGGGCTGATTGACTCCGACTATCAGGGTCAGCTGATGGTATCCTGCTGGAACCGGGGCAATACCACCTTTACTGTTGAGCCGGGCGAGCGTATTGCCCAGCTGGTACTGGTGCCCGTGGTTCAGGCTGAGCTGGATATTGTTGACAGCTTTGAAGAAAGTGACCGGGGTACAGGTGGGTTTGGGCATACCGGCAAGCACTGATCAAAAATAAATCTTTATATATGTTCAGTTGAATAATATTGACTTCAGGCCGTGTACTATTCCAGTTGAAATGAATTAAAGTAGCTGTTCATTTTGACTGGTGATTCAGACAATAAGCAGTCATAAGGAACAGGCGACCATGCCCCCGGCAACGATGACAGAAAAAGTAAATTTTCAGGACAGGGCGCTGGTGCTGACCGAAGCGCTGCCTTACCTCCAGCAGTATGCTGGCAAAACCATTGTCGTTAAATACGGCGGCAATGCCATGGAAAACGATGAGCTGAAGCGCAGCTTTGCCCGCAGTGTGGTGTTGCTGAAAGCCGTTGGTATTAACCCGGTGGTGGTGCATGGCGGTGGTCCGCAGATTGGTGAAATGCTGAATCGACTGAACCTGGAAAGCCGGTTTGTTCAGGGCATGCGAGTGACTGACTCCAGCACAATGGACGTTGTTCAGATGGTGCTTGGCGGACTGGTCAACAAGGAAATTGTTTCCCTGATCAACAGTAATGGAGGCCGGGCTGTCGGCATTACCGGGAAAGACGGTCGGTTTATTCGGGCAAAGCGTCTGAAAGTGACCCATAAAACTCCGGAAATGACAGTACCTGAAATCATTGATATAGGACAGGTGGGTGAAGTGGAGTCTGTTGACACCAGCATTGTCGAGATGCTGCAACACTCTGACTTCATTCCTGTCATTGCGCCCATTGGGGTCGATGATGCCGGTGTCTCGTACAATATCAATGCCGATTTGGTGGCAGGTAAGCTGGCCGAAGCCCTGAAGGCAGAAAAGCTACTGCTACTGACCAACACCCAGGGATTGCTGAGCAAGGATGGCGAGTTGTTAACCGGTCTGAATGCAGAACAGGTTCAGGCCCTGATTAATGATGGCACCATTTATGGTGGCATGTTGCCCAAAATTCAGTGCGCCCTGAGCGCTGTCGGTAATGGGGTTAACACAGCACTGATCATTGACGGGCGAGTGCCCCATGCATTGCTGCTGGAACTGTTAACCGATCAGGGCGTTGGCACCCTGATTACCGGAGAACACGTGGAGACGGTATCTGGCTGTAATGGTTAAACCACAAAAAATTTCTCGCAAAGATCAAATCCTGCAATCTCTGGCACATATGCTGGAAACATCACCGGGAGTTCGAATCACTACTTCTGCCCTGGCTAAGGAAGTCGGCGTATCAGAAGCGGCCCTTTACCGGCATTTTCCCAGTAAGGCGAAAATGTTTGAGGGGCTGATCGAGTTTATAGAGGAAACCCTGTTTTCCCGCATTGCGTTGATTATGGACGATGAGCCGGAAGGCCTGAAGCGCTGTGAAAAAATTCTGACCTTGTTGTTAACGTTCTGCGAACGCAATCCGGGACTGACCCGAATCATCAATGGTGATGCTCTGGCGGGTGAGCCAGACCGTCTGCGTCATCGGATGATTCAGTTGTTTGACCGGCTGGAAACCCAGATCAAACAGATTTTGCGTGAAGCGGAGCTCAATGAAAGCCTGCGTACCCGGTCAACCGTTGGCACTACCTCCAACATGATTCTGGCACTGGCCGAAGGACGCATCAGCCAGTTTGTACGCAGCGAATTTAAACGCAAGCCTACCGAGCTGTGGTTGGATCAGTGGCAGGATGCGTCGATCGTCGTCTTTCGATAAACGACATTTTGCTGTTAGCTGTTAGCTGCCCGTTTCCCGCTGTTCATATCCCCAGCAGCGGGCAACGGGAAACGAAAAGCGAACACAGCTGAAAACCTTTACATATCGAGCCCCTGATCATTCCCCCCGATAATACGGCACGAAATAAAATAATCAGGGGGAAGTGTATGAAGAAGTCTCTGCTGGCTGTAAGTATCAGCGTATTGCTGGCCAGTTGCGTTTCTATTCCAGATAAAGCAACAGAAGATGGTCAGGTAAACGACCAGGTTGAGATAACCGCTGCACTGGGTGAACAGGAGAGCCGGTTAACCTGTAACAGCAAAAAGGGTTCAGAGCTTTGTGACCTGCGTATTTTCCATATCATGACCGAAGCGTTTGTCGATGGTGACCCGGCAACAGGGTTTGGCGATGGTTATGGCACCAGCCATCATCATGGAGACCTGGTGGGCGTCACTCAATCCCTTGATTACATCAAAGCATCGGGCTTTAACGCCATCTGGCTAACACCGATTTTCCACAGCGCACCAATGGCTGATCAGAATGTCTGGGCTGACAAGCTGGATGCAACGGGTTATTTCGCCAGTAACTTCTTTGCGATTGATCCTCGTTTTGGTTCCATGGACGATGCCCGCACATTAGTTGAGGAAGCCCATAGCAGAGGGTTGTACGTTTTCTTTGACGGAGTGTTCGGACACTTCAAAAACAATGCAAACAACTACCCTTCCCCTTCGGGTCTGACGTTATCTGAGGGTGGTAAACCTCAGGCCGGTGTTGGACGTGAGGCGATTTATCCTGAGGATCTGGATTTCTTTAAGGAAGTAGCGACTTATTGGATCAAAGAGCTGAAGATTGATGGCTGGCGCCTGGATCAGGCCTACCAGGTGCCTGTGGCGTTCTGGCCGGAACTTCGAACTGCGGTTGAGGAGGCGTCACAGGCCGTCACCTATGAAAACGACCTGGGTGAAACCGTTCATCCTTTAGGTTACATGGTGGGAGAAATCTGGAACGATGCCGGTTACATTGCAGAAACCGGTTATGGTACTGAAGAGGCTCCTGCCCTCCATTCAGCGTTTGACTTTCCTGTAAGAACCGCTGTCGTACAAACCTTTGGCAGTGACAAGGAAGGTAACCATGGTCGTCCGGCTACCCACCTTGCCAATGCCATGGCTAAGTCTGTCAATTACCCTGATCATGCGATGCCGAACCTGATGCTCAGCACCCACGATGTTCCCCGTTTTGGTAACCTGCTCAAGCGCGCCAGACTGGCAGACTATGGTTCCGAAGATTACTGGGCCAGGCATCGTGCTGCCATGAGCTTTATGGCGGCTTATTCCGGTCCACTTACGTGGTTGTATAACGACGAAATCGGCGCGCGCACGGAAGGTTTCAGCCAGCCGGTTTCAGGCGATACCTGTGCCATGAGAGGGTTGTGCGACGACCATGTTGGTCGAATCTCGGGGCAAACTGAAGTGTCTGAATTGTCTCAGGATGAAGCCGGTTTACGGCATTATTTCAACCAGCTGATGCAATTGCGTGATCAGCACCCGTCGTTGTCCAAAGGTGCCAGAACTCACATTTACTCAGACAACCGGATTTACATTGATCGCAAGGATTTAGACGACGATCATGTTTTGTATCTGGTCAATGTCAGTCCTGAGGATGTGTTGCTGCGGATTCATGGTTCTGCTATCGGCAGTGAAGGCTCTCTGACTGACCTTATGGACGGAACCGTCATTGCGGTTGAGCAGGATGTTTATAGTGTTCGACTGCAAGGGCTTGAAAGTCGCTTCCTGAATATCGAAGCAGCCACTGAAGTCCAGACTGATAGCGGGCAAGTGTCGACTATAACAGACGATATGGCTCGTTGTGATATTCCGGATGCCACAGGCGCAGGGCCTCTGGGTAAAGATATGTGGATACGGGGCAGCTACCGGGGTGGCAACAATTTCATGGCGACTCCGGATAGTCAAAAATTCCGTTTTAAGGGGGATAACCTGTATCAGGTGGTGGTGAATGAACCGGTTTCTACCGCTTTTTCATTCAAGTTTGCCAGCTCAGGGTGGAGTCCGGAAATGGCGGTGAAAGGTTCGGCACCCGTACAGTTGGGGGTTATACAGGACATGGCACCGGCATCGGGCTATGGCACAGAGTCCAGCGTTGTTATTCCTGAACCCGGCGAATATGTCTACAGTTTCAGAATTGACCCTGACGGGCGATCCGGAAGTATGTACATAGGTCGCTGTCAGTAAGTACTTAGGGGCGCAGCATTCAATAACTTACCGGGCTGTTGGCTTTTGGCTATTAGCTGCTCATACAGCCAACCGCCAAAAGCCAAAAGCCAACAGCCAACAGCCAACAGCCAACAGCCAACAGCCAACAGCCAACAGCCAACAGCGGTATATTATGTTCTGCTGCTTCCCTTAAACAGCAAAAAAAGGCTTCCTGTGTCGTACGGGAAGCCTTAAAAACAGTGTCGTTTATTCGACGCCGTACTGTTCACGATAAGCGCGAATGGCCGGCGCGAACTGCCTGAACGCTTCCTCATCTTCGACATAGCTCAGCAGGTCTTTCAGTTTAATGATGCTGATGACCGGAATATCAAAGTCACGCTCCACTTCCTGAATCGCTGACAGCTCACCCTGACCTTTTTCCTGACGATCCAGTGCTATCATTACAGCGGCAGGTTTGGCATCAGAAGGCTCAATGATCTGCATGACTTCACGGACAGCAGTTCCTGCACTGATGACGTCATCGACAATGATCGCGCGGCCTTCCAGAGATGCACCTACAATATTGCCGCCTTCGCCGTGATCCTTCACTTCCTTGCGGTTGAAGCACCAGGGGACGTTACGCCCATGCTGTTCAGACAATGCCACCGCTGTAGCGGTTGCCAACGGAATGCCTTTATAGGCGGGTCCAAACAGAATATCGAATTCGATTCCGGAATTAACCAGTGCCTGAGCATAGAACTTGCCCAGCTTGCTCATGGCTTCTCCGGTTTTGAAAAGACCGGCATTAAAAAAATAAGGGGACTTACGACCGGACTTAAGTGTAAATTCACCAAATCGAATAACTTCCTGTTGCAGGGCAAACTCGATAAATTCTCTCTGGTAATCAAACATTGGCTATTCAACCTGTTCCATATTGGTTAATGGCTGTGCATTTTATTCGCCGTCAGGCTCCATGTATAGCGCTGGGTGAGCCTATTGATGTTCATGAGTGATTTTAGAGGTAAATACTTTTTATTATTTACTTTTGCTTATGGCTGTTTAGGAACCTGACCGAGAATAGTGCCGAAGCGAGGATGGCAGAAAATTGAAGATAAAAATTTGGTTTTGTGAGGAGAATAGCGAGCTATTTGATGAGCAAAAGTGAATTTTCAGACCAATTCGCTGCCGCCGAACGACGGCATGGATGCCGGAGTTAGAGCAATGCAGGAGTAGTTGCCGGTAGGGCTGTCTATTCTCGGACAAGCTCCTGGTAAGGAGCCGCATTTATGCGGATAAACATTGTTTTGCCGAACCTGTATCATTTGTTGGATACAGTTCCCCCATTTTTTCCTGATACTGCCTATTTAGACCGGTTGAATTTGATCGGCAGCTGGTTTTAACCAGAAGTGTTAAGACCAGAGTGCTAAGCCGTATCAGGCAGGTCTGTCGCAAGCAATGACGGTTAGGTGTTGCTTGTCAGACTTTTGCTTTATGTCCGCAGCGTCTATGACCCGGACAAGGTGTAGTCAATAATGAGAGTTATCAGTTTCAATTGCGAAGGCATTAATAACGCGCGAGAAAAAGGCCTGTTCGATTGGCTCAATGAGCAGGATGCCGATGTTATCTGTCTGCAGGACATCCGTGAGGATGACTATACGATGGAGCAGGACCGGTTCCAGCTCGATGGTTACTTCTGCTATGCCTATGGCGGCTATCAGAGACCAGATCGTGGCGGTGTTGCCATTTATACCCGTCAGGCTCCAAAAGCGATTATCAGTGGCCTGGGCTTCCCTGAAGCGGATGAAACAGGCCGTTACCTGCAGGCGGACTTTGACAAGATCAGTATCGCCAGCCTTTACGTTCCGGAAGGTCACGACGACGAAAGCCAGAACTTTAAATACCGTTTCCTGGACAACTATTCCCACCACCTGAACAAGCAGCGTCGTAAGCGTCGTGAGTTTATTATGGCGGGTACCTGGAACATTGCTCATCGCAAGATTGATGTTGCCAACTGGCGTGAGCAGGAAGAAGTGTCCGGCTTCCAGCCTGCAGAGCGTGGTTGGATGGAAGGCTTGCTGGGTGATATGGGTTTCCACGACGCTTATCGTGAAATGGATCGTGAGTCGGGCAAATACAGCTATTGGGAAGATGATTCCCTGCGTAGTGACAACATGGGTATTCGTCTGGATTATCAGATTATTACCGCCGGTATGCGGAGTCGTGTTCTGAATGGCGGTATCTACAAGAACCAGACCTTTTCCAAACACGGTCCGGTGATCATTGATTACGACTGGGAGCTGAGCCTTTAAGGGAAGCCGAAGACAAGAATACCCTACCGCTATCCCCGCTTGCGACAGCCGTTGCAAACGGGGATTACGGTTGAGTAACGGCACTTATACTATGCTGCGTCATTTAGCAAAGTATTTCTGCGAAGTATTGTTGATAATACCCATCTGAGTTTACTGCTACACCACCTGCTAAAACGATTAGAGGGCTAACGATGCCGGGCTTATCTATTGAAAAAGGTACCTTACTTAGCGGTTTTGGCCTGATCTCCATGAATGTCAAAGATATTATCCTGAGCTTTATCAGGGAGGATCTGGCAAAGTTCAACCCAACGCTTCTCGACGATAGCAATATGTACGCTGGACGCAGTATACACCGCCAGATGCAAAGGGATTTTGTTGGTACCGAATATACCATTGGCGGTGAGACCATAAAGACACCCGGTGGTGATGGTTTCAGTGGTTCCAGGCAGGTGCTTGCCCTAATGGAGAGGCCGGATCTCGCCTGGCTGAAACACGCTATGCCAGAACTCTCCCTTTTTTTCCATCAGGGCATGATAGCTGCCATTATGATAGCTCAGAATCAGGCAGCCGGTAAGGATGGGGGCTGGCATCTGGCAAGTGGTGAATTACTTAAAATAGACATGTTAAGTTTTGCACCGATACCAAGCCCTGAATTGCCTGGTTGTCAGTTTATCATTCAGGCTGACCGACGCGTGGTTGTTCAACTCAGTGGCAAAGCCAGCCTGGTTGCTACTCAAGACTACGGCCTCTTAGTTCTCGATCCTGACAAAAGCTTCTTTAACGCCAGGTTTACCTACCACGTTACAAAAAGTGCTGGTGAACCTCTTTTTGTGGTTCCTATGATTCCTTCTAGACAGGATAAGTACTGCTTTGAGTTTCATGTTACTGACCTTATTGGCTAAAGCTTTGCCGCGTGCCAATTTCATTGAAATCATTTGCCAGACAAGCCCGCTAACCAGCCAGACACTTCCACAACCCTCTCGCGAAGGATTTTATTGCTGACTGACAGCAGCTTCTGTTCAGGTATTTCCAGCTCCTGAATGCACCGCTTAATCCATTGATCCACGTCCTGCTGAAAAATCGGGTCGGCTGAACGCATGGCGTCTTTTTCAATGGGAAAATGATTGCTTGGCAGGTAAATGTAACCGTCGATCTGGTCCGAGACTTTTCGGCAGAGATGCAATAAGTAGGGTGAAACGGTTTTTTTGCAGACAGTCATCCAGTAGCGCTGGTAAGCCAGGAAGCCAGGCGGACCAAGATCAATAATTCCATCAGGAGCCGAAGTGTTCAACCATTGTTGCATGGCTCCCAGCGCGGCCGATGTCATGGCGGTAATTGTGTTGTCTTTATTCGGACTGTCTTCCAGCAGAATATCCCTTGGCCGGCTGTAACCCAGATTTTTAGCGGTACTTCTGAAGTAATCGACAAAGACAGGCCAGTCGATGCCCGGTTGTCGACGCAGCTGGTTAATCAGGGTTGTTTTACCCGTCCCATGCGAGCCAATGACTGAAATCAGCATAATTCAACAATTAAAGCTCGATACCGCCAGCAATATGAACGCGTATATTCTGTGTCAGAGACTGGGCAACAAAAGCCTGAACAACGTCTCTCAGGTGTTCTTCCGGTACATAGGCGACGGTAATGTGATTACTTTGATGCCCGGCCATCAGGTCATCCCGGCCTATGCCGTCGAGGGTGCAGTTCATCAGCGGCCATTCGCGGGTGGTATTGTCCAGACGACGCTGGAATTCTTTCTGTGGCAACTCAAAAGCCGTACCAGTGCCTATGTGCATGTGAACGTCAATGCCCTCATAGTACGCACGAGCCCATAGGAATTTCCCGGCCTTACTCTGACCACCAATGCTGGAACCACCTTTGGGGAAATACATGACAGGCTGGCGGTAGCCCTTTGCGCCAGCAATACCGCCCTTTAGGTGCTCAAAAGGAACTGAGCCGGAGATTTCGAAGTCCCAGTAAAAGGTGCCCTCAAATTCACTTCCCCAGCGAATGTCATGCAGAGTGGTTTCAGCGGGCAGACTCAGACTGTCCAGCAGGCGGAACATCATTGTCTGTGGAATGGCGGTTCCCATATCCACTTCATTAATGCAGGGAATTGGCTTTCCTTCGCTGATGATGTCGCCGTTTTCATCTTTCACCGGAAAGCGTTGAGAAGATCCGATAGCACCTTCGGCAAAGTCCGAAGCCGCGCAGCTGTCCTTCAGGCCTTGTTGATACTGTACCCCGATGCTGGTCAGGCCAAAGCGCCTGGTGAAACGGGCCATGGCAATCATCATGGCGCACTGTTCCAGAACCTGCTCGCGAACCAGCTCTGTTGCGCTATCTTCACCAAACTGGAAGTTCATACTGCGATCAATGTAAAACTGCAGGCACTCTTCACGCTCCTGTTGAGGCACCTGACTCATTTCATGCAGTAAAGCCGACTGCGACAGGGCTTCGACAGGCAGTCCGATTCTGGCCAGGGATGCCTGAGGAAACACGCCGTTTATCATGCCCATACAGAACATGTCGAACAGCCCTGTGATTTCTTTGTTGTTAAGAATAAATTCCCCTACCTGCTGACCGATCCTGCCAGCTTCTGTCTTCATGACCGGGTGATCTTTCGTGATCTCTTTCAGGTAGGACGTGTCGTGTTCAATCTTGCCGGACTCCAGCCAGGCACTTAGCCCTGTGTAGAAAAAGTCATCATCAAAGTTTTCTGACCACAGGCGGCTGTGCGCCCTGCCAAGACTGTTCAGGGTGCCCGCCATGCATAAAGCACCGACCAGTCCCGGCCAGGTGCCATCAAAATTGGCCAGCAGCAGAATCGGCCCCTGATGATGCACAAGTGAAGGTGCCAGATGATGAGAGTATTGCCAGGCTGTCATCAGGAGAATAAGCGGTGCTTTGCTATCAATGGCAGCCATAACATCCGCTCCTTCTCGCTGGCTGCTGATAAAGCCATGCCCCACTGCTTCTTTCACCGGATGAGCGCGACGAATACGGTAGCCAGACTTTTCTTTCAGGGCGCTTGCCAGCTTGCTTTCAAAAGATTCTTGCACAGCCCAGCATTTCCTGTTGGCGGTGTCACGCAGGTCGCCGTTAGCGATAAGGAAGACTTCTTTATCCGCCAGAGTCATGCGCTGTTTTTTCTCAGGCAAGTTCAGAGTCAGGGATGTCATCAGTCACTCTCCGTCAGAAGTTGTGCATCATGGCTTTGTACTTCAACTGGTCGTCGTACATTTCGTGGAAAACCCGATACCTGGCATCATGAAAAGCTCTGGTCTCCGCCTGTGGCTTGATGACTTTGCCAGTGGCTGACATGGCTGTCATGGCTTCGGTCAGGTTGTTAAAGTCACCACAGGCTGTGGCTGCCAGCATGGCTGAACCCAGCATGACCGTTTCGTCTTCTTTGCTGAGAATCACGTCACAACCGGTCACGTTGGCATGCTCTCTTAGCCATAATGGATTTCGGGTGCCACCGCCGCACATATGTATGCGGCTGACCTGGTGACCAGAGTTATTCATCGTTTCAATAATGTGACGTGTGCCGTACGACACTGACTGGATAGCAGCCATATAGACTCTTGCCAGTTCACTCAGGTCTCTGTTCAGGGATAAGCCGGACACCATTCCTTTAAGATGTGGGTCAGCACGGGGTGAACGATTACCATGATGGTAACCAAGTAGATGAAAGTGGGCGGTAAAGTGAGGGTTCTGTTTTTCCAGACGCAGTACTTCTTCATTCAGAATATCGTACTCGCTCCGGCCCTGGCTGGCGGCCATCTTTTTTAATTCCGGGTAAAAGGCACTGTCCTGAATCACATGATCAATCAGGGAACCAGCTGCCGACTGGCCCCCTTCATTCAGCCACATCCCCGGAACCATGGCGCCCCAGTAGGGCCCCCAGACACCATCCACGAAAATAGGTTGTTTGCTGACGGCCATGTGACAGGAGGATGTGCCTCCAACGATGACCAGAGTCGATTCGGGATTCTCACCAATGGTGCCGATGCCTCCGGCGTGCGCATCAATCATGCCTACGGCAACCGTCGTGTGGGTGGTCAGCCCCAGTTCGCTGGCGGCAGCGTTTGTCAGTGTTCCGGCAGCAGTGCCCGGTTCCAGAATGGTGTGGCCAACTTTGCCGCTGGTGATCAGGTCGTCCAGATCAAGCTGCTTTAGCAGAGATGGGTCCCAGCGTTGTTCATGAGCCAGGTAAGTCCATTTGCAGACCTGGGTACAGACACTGCGAACCTTCCGCCCACTGGCACGATAAACCAGATAATCAGCCAGATCGAAAAACTGCCCGGCGCGTTGATAGCTGTCTGGCAGGTGTCGTTTTAACCATTTCAGTTTTGGCAGCTGCATTTCGGGGCTGATTTCACCGCCTGTGTATTTAAGCACCTCACTGCCGGTGGCATTGATTTCTGCCGCCTCTTTCAGTGCGCGATGGTCCATCCACATAATGATGTTCTGGTCGTCGTTGCCAGAGGGCGATACGGTGACTGGCTTGCCTTCAGGGCCAACAGCCACCAGTGAACAGGTGGCATCAAAGCCAATACCTTTTACCTGTTCCGGTTTGATGGCTGCATCGGCAATAGTGGTTCTCACCACATGGCAGACCTGTCGCCAGATATCAGACGACGACTGTTCTACAAAATCCCGGTCCGGACGGAACTGCCTGATCGGATGGTCTGAATGTGCCAGTTTTTTCCCGGTGGCGTCGAACAGCCCGGCCCGGACTTTGCCGGAGCCAACATCAACGCCGATATACAAGTGCTGTCCCATCAATAAACGCTGCCTGATGCCAACTGAAACAGAGATATCAAAAAATAGTGATACCAAAATAGCATATTGCCCGGTGGCTGCTTTCTGAAAACCGTTATCTGCCGGGGTTAATGGTTTGGTACTGCAGGTTAAACGCAGCTCTGGCCGATTCAGGGTTTTCAAACAATCCTGCGCCTGCCATGGTGAACATGGCAGCGCCCAGTGCCGTGGTATCAGCCTCTCTGGGCACTTTAACGGGGATTTGTAATGAATCAGCTTTGATCTGATTCCAGAGTTGATTCTTTGAACCACCGCCCACCAGTATCAATTCAGCCGCTGAGAAATTCCCTAGCTGCTCAAGCTGATGAAGGTTTGCTTTCAGCTTGTTACTTAGTCCTTCAAGAGCGGCCCTGTAAATGCTACCGCGCTGAGTGTTTAGAGTAAGGCCTCTGATGCTGCCAGGGGCTTTGTCGTTTGCATCGGTGAAAAAATCCGGATTGATACTCACGCCGTCACAGCCTGGTGGCACATTGGTAGCTTCACGAATCATACCGGTATACTTTTCTGAACCTTTCAGCTCTGGATAAAACTGTTTGCCGATCCATTCCAGTACCGCCGATGCCAGCCATTGAGCGCCGGGGTTGTAATAGCCCTTTTGAGCGTCCCATTCACAGGTGAACCCATCAGCCAGGCTATTGGGCGATAATGAGCTGACCCTCTGGGTACGAGCCATCAGAATTTCCCATGTACCTGAAGATAAAACAGGCTGACCTTCACTGGCTCCTGAACCATAAACCGCAAATTGGGTGTCATGACCTGTGGATATCACTGGAATGCCTGGTTGCAAGCCCAGTTTTTCCGCAGGTTCCGCCAGCAATACACCGATCACTTCTCCTGCCTGTACCTGCCCCGGAAAAAAACTCGTGCTAATGTCCAGTGCGGAAAGAATGGTTTCACTGAAAGACTGTGTTTTCAGGTCTGTCAGCTGTGCAGTGCCAATCATGGAGGCATCGTTGGTCATCCGCCCCGTAAGCCTGTGAGTGAATAAGGAACTGATAAACATCCAGCCGCGGGCATCGGCCAGTAATTCCGGACGGTTTTCTTTAAACCAGATCAGTTTATTCAGAGTATTGAAGGCAAAATGTCCGACCCCGGAGCGAATCGTTACGTCTTCAGGGTTAAGGTATTTCCCGAGATTTTGCATGAAAGTACTGGTACGTGGGCATTGCCAGCTGATCACCGGGTAAATGAGTTCTCCGTTGCGATCAACCAGTCCTCCGTCTACCCCGAAAGTAGTGACTGTAATGCCTTTTACCTGTTCAGGGTTGATGGTTTTTACGACGTCCTGGCAACAGAGGCAAAATTTTTTAAAGAGCTCATCCAAAGGCCAGATGAGCCACGAAGGTTTTTCTATAGAGGGGCTGGTAGCGTTGGGTTGCGTTGCTTTCGCTATCACCTGCCCACAGGTGTTAACGGCAATAGCGCGGATATTGGTGGCACCACAATCCAGAACAATAACAACATCTTGCTTCATCCCTCCCCCTTTACTGCAACGGTTCTGATAACAGGCAGATTGTTCGAAAACGATTAAACTAATGCCTCTAAAAAGAAAACCGCTTCTGTCAAAAAGTCAAATCAAGACAAACCTGTCCCGGTCTTGATAACCACTGACCCTGTTTTGCTACAACAAAGAGGAGCCTGTTTTATGAGTGTAAGAGGTGGCCTGCCTGGAAAAATCATTGATGCTTGTCTGAGTATGAACCGCTCAGGTCTGAACCAGGGAACCGCAGGCAATATCAGTTGCCGGTATGAAGACGGGATGTTGATTACGCCTTCTGGCATTGCCTATGACCAGATGGATGAGAGCGACATTGTGTTTGTTCACGACAATGGTGGCTATGAGAACGGTAAGGTGCCTTCCAGCGAATGGCGCTTTCATCAAATCATTTACCAGACCCGTTCTGATCTGAATGCCGTGGTACATAACCACGCCCTGTTCAGCACAGTCCTGGCGATCATGAACAAGGCGATTCCTGCAATTCACTACATGATCGCAGCAGCAGGAGGAAAAGACATCCCCTGTGTCCCTTACGCTACTTACGGAACCCGTGAATTGTCCGGTCATGTTGCTGCTGGCTTCTCGAAATGTAACGCCATCCTGATGCAGCACCATGGCATGACGGCGGCAGGAAAAACGCTTGGCAAAGCCATGTGGCTCGCGGAAGAAGTGGAGACTTTGTCTAAGCTGTACGTCAACCTTCTGCAAACCGGACTGGAAATCCCCCTACTGCCTGATGATGAAATTGATGTGGTGGTGGGCAAATTCAAGGGATATGGATTAAGAGAGAAAGATTAATTCTGCGGGTTTGGGTCGGTTTCAATCGCAGTTCGGGGGAACAAGCTTATGTCAGATGTCCTGTTGGAGATGAAAAAAATCACCAAGCGATTCCCAGGCGTACTGGCTCTGAATCGAGTGGATTTTGATCTTTACAGGGGGGAAGTTCATGCTTTGCTCGGCGAAAACGGTGCAGGCAAATCTACCCTGATGAAAATCCTGTCCGGCGTCTGCCAGAAGGATGAAGGCGAAATTATTTTCAAAGGCAGCCCGGTCATTATTGACGGGCCGCTGGCTGCCCGGAACCTGGGTATCAGCATCATTCATCAGGAGTTCAATCTCTGCTCCCATCTTACGGTCGCTCAGAATATTTTTATTGGCCGTGAGCACCGTAAAGGCTGGTTTCTTGATGAAAACCGTCAGAATCGCGCTGCAGCCGACCTGCTGGAAAGTCTCAATCTGGCTATTGCTCCAGACCGGTTAGTCAGCACCTTGACAGTGGCTCAGCAGCAGATGGTGGAAATTGCTAAAGCACTGTCGTTCAACTCCGGAATATTGATTATGGATGAGCCGACTGCGGCTCTGACTGACAGTGAAATCGACTGTCTGTTCAGGGTGATGAACAGGCTCAGGGATCAGGGGGTGGGCATTATTTATATTTCTCACCGTCTGGAAGAACTGGCCATTATTGCCGACCGCGCTACGGTCATGCGGGACGGTGAGTACGTGAACACTGTCAACTATAAGGCGTCGACGCTGGATGAACTCATCTGCATGATGGTGGGCAGGGAGCTGGATAACCTCTTTCCACCCCGGCAGCCTGTCACTTCTGATCAGGTCGCGCTGTCAGTTAAAAACCTTTGCCGTGAAGGCGTGCTGGACGCGGTCAGCTTTGATCTGTATCGCGGTGAAATTCTTGGTTTCTCGGGACTGATGGGCGCAGGCAGAACCGAGCTGGCAAGAGCTATATTTGGTGCCGACCCGATCGACAGCGGCGAAATTACGCTGGGTCGCAGGCAGCTGATGAATCACTCTGTCGAAGAGGCCATAGAAGCCGGTGTTGGCTACCTGACTGAAGACAGAAAGCTTGAAGGCCTCGCCCTGGGGTTGTCTGTGCAGGCGAACACAATGCTCAGTAACTACCCGAAATACGCCAGTGTCCCGGGCGTTATCAATGAGAAAAAAGTGTCCTCTGTCGCGGAAAAACTCAGCAGGCGTTTGAGAATCAAAACCCCAAGCCTGAAACAACTGGCCGGCAACCTCAGTGGTGGTAACCAGCAGAAAATTATTATTGCCCGCTGGCTTTGCAGAGAGTCCGATATTTTTATTTTTGATGAGCCGACCCGGGGCATTGATGTGAGTGCCCGATATGAAATCTATGAATTAATGAATGAACTGGTTCAACAGGGTAAGTCCATCATTATGATTTCGTCTGAGCTACCGGAAATTATTGGTCTTTCTGACCGAATTCTGGTCATGCGGCACGGTCGTATTACCGGTGAACTGTCCAGGGAACAGGCCTCCCAGAAAAGTATTTTGAAATATGCGACATTTGAAGGTTGATGGTTATGCATGAACAAACAGAAAAACAGCAGGTACAGTCATCAGGTTTTATCGTCAACCGCGAATTGTTGATGAAGCTGGCACCGTTTCTGAGCCTTATATTGCTTTGCGCTTTTTTCAGTGTTGGCAGTCCTTACTTCTTTTCGATAGACAACCTGATGACCATTGCCTTGCAGACAGCGGTGATTGGCATCATGGCGGTTGGTGTAACCTATGTCATTGTCACCGGAGGGATTGACCTTTCGCTGGGGTCTGTCATGGCTTTCTCAGGCGTCTGTGCCGGTATTGCGGCGACTTTCGGAGTGCCTCTGATACTGTGCATGACCGCTGGTGTTGCCGCTGCAACGCTCTGTGGTCTGTTGAACGGTGTTCTGGTGGCAAAAATGGGCATTCCGTCTTTTATTGCTACCCTGGGGCTGATGATGTCGGTTCGGGGGCTGAACATGGTATTCACCGATGGTCGCCCCATTTACTTTCTCGACTTCCCGGCATTCCGCATGCTGGCACAAGGTAAGCTGTTTGGCGTTATTCCTTATCCGGTGATCTTCCTGTTTGTGGTTGCGCTGGTGGCAGCATACATCCTCCGTCGTACTGTTTTTGGCCGTTATATTTATGCGGTTGGAAGCAATGAAGAAGCTTCAAGACTGTCTGGAATCAACGTTCAGCGTTTCAAATTGATGGTTTACGCAGTCTGTGGCTTTCTGACTGGCATTGCCGGCATTATCCTCGCGTCCCGCCTGAACTCCGGCCAGCCTTCTGCCGGTGTCGGTTATGAACTGGAAGCCATTGCGGCGGTTGTCATCGGTGGAACCAGCCTGAGTGGCGGTGTTGGCACAATCTGGGGAACGGTGACAGGTGCTTTTATTATGAGTGTTCTGAAAAATGGCCTCAATCTGACGGGGGTCTCTCAGTTCTGGCAGATGGTTGCAATGGGCGTGGTGGTTGTAGCAGCCGTCTTTCTGGATAACCAGCGCAAACGTGCGCAGCGGCGATAAGCCATCCTTTAACGAACTAATTATTAATAACGACAAGGGAACCATCATGAATCTTCGCACTTTGACAATCCCTTTGCTTTTATCCGCAGGACTCATGGCGGCATCGGTGATTTCAGTTGCCAAAGAAAAGTTTTATATACCGGTTGTCAGCAAAGGGTTCATGCTTGAGTTCTGGCAAACGGTTAAAGCGGGTTCCGACACGGCCGCCAGAGAGCTGAATGTAAAAACCAGCTTCGTCGGCCCTTCCGATGAAACCCAGATCGCTCAGCAGGTGCAGCTGGTTGAAAACATTCTGACCCAAAAGCCGGATGGCCTGCTTCTGGCCGCACTGGACAGCAATGCGCTGCTGCCCTCGGTTGAACGCGCTCATGCTCAGAAGGTGCCGGTTGTCACCTTCGACTCCAGCGTAAACTCGGATATCCCGGTGTCGTTTGTTGCCACTGACAATAAGGCTGCTGGTGCTATGGCTGCTGACGCTGTGGAAGGTCTTCTGGGAAGCAAGGGCAAAGTTGCAGTAGTGGCTCACAATGCCGGTACGATGACGGCCGCTGATCGCGTTGACGGCTTTACTAAGCAAATGAAAAGGAAGTATCCGGCGATTAACGTTCTGAGCCCTTTGTATTCTGAAGGCGACCCACAGCGGGCAATGAACCAGACGATGGATATTATTCGCGCGAATCCTGATCTGTCAGCTGTGTATGCAACCAACGAAGCCAGTACCCTGGGAGTGGCTTCAGCGGTGGACAGTCTGGGGCTGGCTGGCAAAATCAAGGTGGTTGGCTTTGATTCCAGTGATGCGCTTGTTAGCTTCCTGAAAAAAGGAGTGATACAGGGTCTGGTTGTTCAGGACGCCTTCCAGATTGGCTATGTAGCTATGAAAACCCTGTACAACGCTTTGACCGGTCATGATGTAAAAAAAGTGATTGATGTGCTGGCAGTATTGGTTACTGGCGATAATATCAATAAGGAAGAGATTCAAAAAATAATCAGGCCATCTGGTTAAGCTGCCGCTGAAGTGGTCATCTGCATCCATAGCGGCATTGTGCAGCTTTGCTGTCTGGATGAAGATGGATAGCACAAGAACCAAGGCCTACGGCATTCATCGGGAATTGCTGACTGTTCGTGGTGCTCCCTTCTCCACGACAGCCGTCTTTGCGGGAACGATGATGTTGGTTTATCTCAGTGCTCACGCCCTTTTTTGACAGCCTTTTCATGTGGGGGAACAGCCACTAAAGGAGTTTGTTGTGCCAGGTCATATTTGTCACATATGCAATAAAGAGCTTAGAGCGAAAGGCTTGCTAACTGAGCATATTCGTACTCATACAGGTGAAGCGCCTTTTGTTTGTCAGTACTGCGGACGTGCCTTTTCCAGGGAGCGTAACCTTAGGGATCACATGATAATTCATACTGGGTTGGGGCATGATTGTCAGGAATGCGGTAAGGTGTTTACGCGACGTCCTGACTTAATCAGGCACATAACAGGAGTTCATGAGAAAAGGCGGTATAACTGCGCTGTCTGTGGGGAGGGCTATTCAGCTCCATCATCTCTCACCAGACATATGAGAAAGAAGCATGCTGACTCAACAGCCACTACGATACACTCTCAGATAGAGTCTGCAGGCGTGGTAACGGCAGTCACTCGGTCCTCTGCCAGAACCACCATGAGTACCATTACATCACCTCTGGGCGGTGCTGTGGTTATTACACAACGCATGCCTTGTACCGCTTTAACCACTGTGACCCAGACTAGCGTCGAGGAGCCGTCCACGAGTACCGGCCACTATAAGCCAGCCTTCATAGCTAGTTTTATTGATGACTTGCCAGCCATTGATCTTGATAACTATTTTGCGGATAAGTCGGGTGAAACCGGCGATCCATCATAAACCCGGATCGTTTATTCGAAATACCTACGATAGGGAAATGCCTTTGGAGATCAGGCTGGCCGGAACAGCCAGTCTGATGCAGGCCACTGAAATTACTCGTTCAGTGCCTTCTTCTGCAAAACCACCAGTTCATCAATGCCGGACTTCGCCAGCGCCAGCATGGCGGTCATTTCGTTCTGGCTGAATGGAGCGGCTTCAGCGGTACCCTGAATTTCAATAAAGCCACCTTCTTCAGTCATCACAACGTTCATATCGGTGTCTGCGTTGGAATCTTCCGGGTAGTCCAGATCCAGAACAGGGCTGCCTTTGTACATGCCAACGGATACTGAAGCGATCAGCTGAACAAATGGGTCAGTCTTGATCATCTTCCTGCGCTGCATGTGACGAATGGCATCAACCAGGGCTACGCAGGCACCGGTAATAGAAGCAGTACGGGTACCACCGTCAGCCTGAATCACATCACAATCAATATTGATGGTGTTTTCACCCAGCTTTTTCATATCAACGGCAGCCCGCAGGGAGCGGCCAATCAGGCGCTGGATTTCCAGAGTACGGCCACCCTGCTTGCCACGAGCCGCTTCACGACCCATACGCTCGGTGGTGGAACGAGGCAGCATGCCATACTCTGCCGTTACCCAGCCCTGTCCGGAGCCTTTCAGGAAACGTGGAACCCCTCTATCGACAGATGCAGTACAAATAACCTTGGTATTTCCGAACTCCACCAACACTGAGCCTTCAGCGTGCATGGTGTACTCTCGGGTGATTTTAACTTCACGCAGTTGATCAGCTGTTCTGCCGCTTGGACGCATGGTATTACCTTTTACCGCCGGAAATGGAAAGGCGAGATTATAACTCAGACTGTTAGGAAGGCTAGCAGCGTTCTTTATCACGACCTTGCCTTTTCAGGGTTTGTCATTAACAATTTTCAGTGTGCGTTCGGCCTCTGGCCCGGATATGCCTCCTTCCTTATCGTAGGACGAAGAATTGAGGTTGGCAGCTAACAGTTACTCTGGATCGTGTGCCCGCACCCTGAAATACATGCAGAGTACTAACCACAGACAGCGGAAACGTCATCAAATTACGGGTATCTGATATTGTGCGCATAAAGCATTGGTCGTTTATATTCGTGATAATATTCGCCCCTGTGGCGAAAGCGTATGACGGAGAGTTTATTGACGAGCATTTTGCTCAGGACAGTGCGCTTGTACTGCTCAACGGGGCTGTTTTTTCTGCAGGGCTGGAATTCATCTGTCATAAAGTCGTTAGAACGCCCGGGGATCAGGGCAGAGTTTTTTGTCTGCACTTTGCACCGGAGCTCACAAGCTTTCTCTATCTGATTAAATCTCAATGGCCAACAGGTAACATAAAAGTCTGGTCGCATCTGAATACGGCGTTTTTCGCGGGCATGGCAGTTTGTATTCTTAATTTACCCGAGTTTCCCAAGTTGTCAGCTCTCAATATGCGCTGGGCGGTGACCTATATGATTTACCCGCATGTAGCGCAAATGATGGCAGACACGGCTGCTCATTACTCAGCTGAATCAAATCAAACAAACTCAATGGCCGCCTATGTGCTGTTTGGTGTAGCATCAACCATCATGGTAATGATAAGTCTCTTTCAATGGCATGAGATCAGGCAGGCATTTCATTACAGCCCAGAAGCTGTGATGATCACCTCGGCAGGTACGGCACTGATTTCTACGTTTTTTTATCTTTTTCTTCAAAGTCTGGATGAGGTAAGTAACCTGGAACAAGCTGGAGCCGTAGCCGTAGCTGTAGCCGTAGCCGAAGCCGGAGCTTTAGTCGTAGCTACAGCCGTAGCCAAATACGGAGTCATACCCATACCTATAATACCTATACCCATAACCATACCCAGCCCTGGAGTCGGAGCCTTTTTCGGAGCCGGAAACTCAATATTATACCCAGCCTTAGTCGGAGTCGTATGCAACGCCGAAGCCTTAACCTTAGCCGCAGTTGGAGCCGGAGCCGGAGTCGCTATCATAGCGTTAACCGGGAGCATAGCTGCTGCATTATCTCAAGCTCCTGCAATGTTCTCTGTCAACAAAGGCTTAACCACAATAGTGGCTGCCGGACTTCCGTTAATGGTGACTTCATGGCTTGCTTCGTTGAACAGGTTTGTTAAAGTCAATGCAACCGCACATGAAACAATGCAAAGTATATTTATTCCTTCTTTGCCTGAATTGAAAATATTTTATCCTGAAAACTGAATGAACCTCCTTCAGGTTTGGAGATGGTTTCCATGATTAGTGACTATTGACATCCTCCCCGCCGGGCGGGTTAGCAAAATCGTTGTAAACCCTCGCCCAATGCGGGCGGGGATATAAGACGGGAAGGCGCAGAGCCTTCCGCCATCAATCTGGTGTACTCTGGCTATTAACGTAGTCCTTCAGAGTCTCGATAGTTGCACCGCCAGCACTGCAAGCAAAGTAAGACCTTGACCACATTAAGCCTGCTTTGCTCTGAGCAGTAAGGTGGGTATTCAGCATTCGCAACCGTCTTGATGATGTTGATTTGAGATTATTTACCATGACACTGATAGCCAGTTTTGGTGGGTAGGCCACCAACAGGTGTACGTGATCTTTTTCGCCATCCATTTCAAGTAACTGGCATTCCAGTTTTTCACATGCACTCTCGAACGACTCCCGTAACTGCTTGATCATATAGCCATCAAAAAGCTTTCGTCTGTACTTTGTCGTGAACACCAAATGAACAACCAGCTTGGTAACGCTATGTCGTTTGCGAAGATACCCTTTAAGCAAATCTTTATTGTGTGTGCTCACTTGAAAACCTCTTTCAAATACCTGTAATATAAAGCTTATATTAATGAGCACTGAAATAACATTCCATGCTGAGAGCCACCAAAGTACGAATCTATCCAACATCAGAGCAGGCGGAATTTCTCGACCGTCAGTTTGATGCTGTGCGGTTCGTATGGAACAAGGCCCTGGCTATTAAGGTTCATTATTACAAGGTTCGTGGGCAGAGCCTTTCTCCCAAAAAACACCTGAAGCCCTTGCTGGCAAAAGCCAAGAAAAGCCGAAAGTACTCATGGCTGAAAAACGCTGACTCTATTGCACTGCAACAGGCCACTATCAATCTGGATACGGCCTTTCAAAACTTTTTCAATCCCAAATTGCAGGCAAGATTTCCTCGCTTCAAGAAAAAGCATGGCAAGCAAAGTAGCTACCATTGTACGTCTGTCTCTGTGGGCGATAACTGGATAAAAATCCCCAAGTGCAAGCCCATAAGGGCTAAAGTGCATCGTGAAATAGTGGGTAAGGTGAAGTCTATCACCCTGAGCAGAACGCTAACCGGCAAGTATTTTGCCTCCATATTGGCTGATGATACCCAGGAACAACCAAAACAGATTGATAATCTTGAAGCTAATCAGGTTGTCGGTGTTGATATGGGGATTACTGATCTGGCTATCACCAGTACCGGCCATAAGACTGGCAATCCTCGCTTTCTGAAAAAAGCCCAACGTAACCTGAAAAGAAAACAACAGGCTCTATCTCGCTGCAAGAAAGGCTCAAAAGGTAGGCACAAAGCCCGTTTATTGGTGGCAAAGGCGCATGAGCGTGTAGCCTTTGCCCGTAATGATTTTCAGCATAAGCTATCAAAACAACTCATCGACGAAAACCAAGCGGTGATTGTGGAGACACTGAAAGTTAAAAACATGCTCAAGAACAAGCGTCTTGCTCGTTCTATTGTTGATGCTGGCTGGCACTCACTGATAACCAAACTCGAATACAAGGCAAAGCAGGAAGGTAAACATCTGGTGAAGATAGACCAGTGGTTTGCATCCTCTAAAACTTGCTCAGTCTGCGATTTGAAACAGGAAAAAATGCCATTGAGAATCCGATCATGGGAGTGTAGCTGTGGTGCTATCCATGACCGGGATATTAATGCAGCTCGCAATATCAAGAAGCAAGGCATATTGAAATTAAAGGCGGAAGGACTGTCCGTTTCTGCTGATGGAGGCTTGCGTAAATCCGGCAGACTGTCGGTTGCTGCCTAAGAAATCAGAAGCCTCACCCGATAGGGTGGGGAGCAGTCACTGCAAAAGATTGTGTCATCCCTTCCGGAGAGGGTTAATCTTTTGTTTGCTCACCCTCATGGTTGAGTACAACTGTACGAAAAGAGTTTTTTTATGACTTCCAGTATGACCGCTTTTGCCCGTGTTCAAGTCCAGGATGACTGGGGCAGTCTGGTGTGGGAAATTCGTTCTGTTAACCATCGCTACCTTGAACCGCATTTTCGATTGCCGGAACAGGCTCGCGAAATTGAACCGGGGTTGCGTGAAATTCTGCGCAGGCAGCTGAATCGCGGCAAGATTGAATGCAGTCTGAGATTGCAGCTGGCTGAAGGTGCACAGAAGCTGAACCTGAATGAAGCGGTTCTGGAAGATGTGCAAAGCGCCGTTAACAAGGTTGAAACCTGGTTCATCAACGCTTCAGGTGTTAATCCGCTGGAAATCCTGCGCTGGCCGGGCGTGATGGAGAACCAAGAAACCAATCTGGCGCCTGTGCATGCAGCAGCCCTGAAGGCATTTGAACAGGCGATTACTCAGCTGATTAACATGCGCCAGCGTGAGGGCGCCGAACTGAAGCAGTTTGTGCTGACCCGGCTGGATGGCATCAGCGAAGAGGTCAGTACGATCCGTGGTGTTCTGCCTGAGCTGATTGAAGCTCAGAGACAGAAAATTCTGGATCGTCTGGAAGAAGCTAAAGCAGAGCTTGATCCTGAGCGTCTGGAGCAGGAAATGATTATTCTTGCCCAGAAGATGGACGTTGATGAAGAACTGGATCGTCTTGATACTCATATCCTGGAAGTAAAGCGAACACTGGACAAAAAAGGCGGCATTGGTCGTAGGCTGGATTTCCTGATGCAGGAACTGAACCGTGAAGCCAACACGTTGTCGTCCAAGTCGATCAATGCCGGACTGACCCAGAGTGCGGTGAACCTCAAGGTATTAATCGAACAGATGAGAGAACAGATTCAGAACATTGAATAATGTTGGGCAGCTGCCCGGCTGTTGGAGCAATCATGGCGAATAAAGGCAAACTCTATATTATTGCAGCACCTTCCGGTGCCGGAAAAACCAGTCTGGTTAAGGCAATGGTAGAGTCTACGCCGCACGTAAAAGTGTCGGTATCCCATACCACTCGTGGACAACGTTCGGGGGAGGTAGATGGTGTAAATTATCACTTTGTCTCAACGGAAGCATTCCAGAAAGAACTGGGTGAAGGTCGTTTCCTTGAACACGCGGAGGTGTTTGGAAACTTCTACGGAACCTCTGAAACCTGGGTGCGCGAACAACTGGCAAAGGGTGAAGATGTTATTTTGGAAATCGACTGGCAGGGGGCTAAACAGGTTCGCCGCCTGATGCCTGATGCTGTCAGTATTTTTATTCTGCCGCCCTCGCTGGAAGCGTTGCGTGAGCGTTTGATCGGTCGTGGGACCGACGATATGGCCATTATTGACCGCCGAATGGCTCAGGCAGTGAATGAGATGTCTCACTACGGCGAATTTGATTACCTGGTGATCAATGATGAGTTTGACCTGGCTCTGCGAGACCTGCAAACCATTATCCGTAGCCGCCGTCTGGCGATTGGCTGGATGCAACACTACAAGGCTGACCTTATCAAAGGTCTGCTGAATTAACCGGTGAACATAGCCTGCCTCTATCAAAGTCCGACAGGGTTGTAAGCCGGCAGGTCTTCAACTTCCCCCCTGACCCGGTAATCAGAGTGTTGCCGAATCAGGGGGAGTTTCTCAGATATTTCTACTGCTGGCTTTGAAACTCGCTATCAGACAATTCAAAATCATTATTATTAAAGCTGTAACCTATCATAATGTTCTGAATATTCATGATGTCTGTTAGCCCGTAATATTTCAGAAATTTAGTCATTAGGCTGCGAGCTTCAAATGGTGCTCTTATCTCAATAATAAGGTCTGTTACTATGACTCCATTGTTATGAGCGGTTGAGTTAAGTGAAATCAAAGCAGGCGATGAGCCGATCCTGTCAAAACTGGAGATTATTCTCCTGAGGCCTTCCTGCACATCCTCTCTGATGCCTGTTTCCGGTAGTTTTCCATAAGGTGGCAGTTCGTGTTTGATGGAGATAATGAGTTCAGACGGTTGAAAGTGTACGTGCTTGAAGCAACAGGCGACTGTCAAACAACATAGCAGGCTACAACATACAGCAGATGCAGCCGAGGCTGAGGCTTGCACGGCCGTTGATACAGCACATTCATCCGCTATTACCTTTGAAGATGCTAATCCACAGATCACTCCACAGCCACAGGTGCACATAATGCTGGTATGATGACGTCTTCGACAATTGCTACAGATGAGAGCAAATTGAAGTAAATCCTGAAGGCAGTTTCTCTGGTCGATCAGCCGGTGTACATGCCCCCTTAATGATCGGGCAATCATGATAAATGTATCGATGGACTCCCGGCTCATGCGTATTGGGGCGGGGTGGTGTTCGCTTTCAGGTTGGCGGGGTGTTTCCTGGACTATGTCATGGGAGCAGCATGGTTGATTCGCAGGGTCTGTGATTATTCTGCGCCCTTGGGCTGAAAGGCTGGCAGGGTGTCGCGGAACGCTATCTTGCTGGGTAATCACTCGCTCGGGGCCTGATAACTCTACAAGAAAACTGACGTCTCTTTCTGAGATTCCTGTACCGGAATCATTATGGGGGACAGAAAAAGTAAGCCAGTACAAATTACGTTTTCTGGCTTCGTTGTTCTGCTTAAACGCTTTATCTTGCTCCGCAGGCTGCTCATCAGAATCATCGTTATAAACGGGTTGCAACTCGAAGTCTTTGCCCTGCCCGTTCGCTGGTCGAATCATCAAGGAAAAGATAAACAGCGAAAAGGTGATAAGTACTATCGACAGCCTGTATGTCTTCACTCTTATTCTCCCGTGGTAGTGATCTGAAATGGCTGGCTGTAAAGTAGCATCTTTTTCTGCGGGAGGATGTCATTAACCACCTTCACTAAGGGAAGCAGCAGAACATAATATACCGCTGCTGGCTGCTGGCTGCTGGCTGCTGGCTGTTGGCTGTTGGCGGTTGGCTGTATGAGCAGCTAATAGCCAAAAGCCAACAGCCCGGTAAGTTATTGAATGCTGCGCCCCTAAGGGTGACTAAGGTCGATAGCGTTAATGATCTTTTTGATCTCGTTAATAATTTTGGAGGGATTTTTCCATAGGATAAAGTGCCCCTCACCTTTGACTTTTACCAGCTCCTTTCCCTTACCCTTTAAACGTTTAATGGCGAATACAGAGTTATCAGGATCGGCAATGCTATCTTCATCGCCATGAATCAAAATCACAGGCACTGGATCTAACAAACGCCAGTCTTTGCGACTCAGCTTCGAAAGCTCATTGGCCAGCGGCATCATTTCTCCGTTTGATTTTTTCCAGTGGTCAGGCAGAAAAGCTTTGACGAGCCTGGTGTCTGCCAGTCTGTTGTACCATTTAGGTTCTTCAAGTTTGGGATCAAGTGCGGGAGCAATCAGAACCATCCCCTGTACCCGTTTGGGAACCATCAGCGCGAGATCAAGGGCAATCGTTGCCCCCAGTGAGTGACCAACGAGAATATTGATTTTGTCTTTAGTCAGTAGTGGTTCGATAGACCTGGATTGCGAGTCCAGACTGGCTTCAAGTTTTTTCGGAGACTGGCCATAACCCAGTCGGTCTACAGAAATTAACTCAGCATTCTTCAAAAGCCAGGGGTTTTCCAGATAATCTTTATAGCCTTCTTTGCTGCCCGGCGAGCCGTGTATAAAAATTATTCGGTAGTGACTGGTTAGATTTCCCTGTTCCACATAAGCGACACCGGTATCGGCGAAATGAGTGGTTACTTCCGGTTCTGAAGCCATTGGCGAGTTAATTGACAGCCCGGCCAGGAAGGTCAGGGTAATGGCACCAATGGCTTGCTTTCCCACGTTTCGCCTCCTTTTTTCTTGTAAAGAGATGAGGGCGTAGAATGAACACCCGGCTTTCAGGACTGAAAGCCGGGAAGAATGACCGTCAGAATGACTGAGTGGCTTTATTCAACCAGTCAAGATCAGCACCACTGAGCAGTGGCGACAACTCTTCACGAACCCTGTCATGGTATTGATTCAGCCAGTCGATTTCAGGCTGGGTCAACATCTCCCGGATAATGGGTCGTGTATCAATCGGTGCCAGTGTGACTGGAACCAGCTGGTAGAACTCACCAAACTCTGTGGTGATGTCCTCAGCGACACGCATGACGTTTTCAATGCGTACACCGTGTTTGCCACTGCGGTACATGCCAGGCTCATTGGTGAGTAACATACCCACCTGCAAAGGCTGATCAATCCATTTAGGGCTGACGCTGTGCGGCCCTTCGTGTACGTTCAGGAAGTAACCAATACCGTGGCCGGTGCCGTGGTTATAGTTTTGTCCGGCTTCCCAGACTGGCTGGCGCGCAAGGATATCCAGCTGCATCCCTCGTGTACCTTTCAGGAAGCGGGCTTTTGCCAGGTTGATATGTGACTTCAGAACCAGTGTATAGTCCTTTTGCTCTTCTTCAGTCACAGGGCCGCAGGCAAAGGTTCGGGTAATATCGGTGGTGCCGTCCGGGTACTGGGCACCGGAATCAACCAGCAGCAGGCCTTTTGGCTCAACCTTCTGACAGGATTTTTCATTGGCACGATAGTGAATAATGGCACCATTAGAAGCATAACCGGCAATCGTCGGGAAGCTTGGCCCCTTAAACCCGGGTGCCTGCGCCCGGCTGGCCTGCAGGCACTCATCCAGTGACAGTTCGGTGACTTCACCGCCGGGAATATTTTCGTCCAGCCAGCGCATAAAGCGGACAACCGCTGCGCCATCCCGTTGATGACACTCGCCCGTGCGCTGAATTTCCACATCGTTTTTAATGGCTTTCAGCAGCAGGGTTGGGCTGGCGGCCTTAATGATTTTGACGGAGTCTGGCAGTGCATTGACCAGCCACTGGTTGGTGGACGCCGGATTCATCAACAGGTGAGTGTTGCTGCCCAGGTTGCGAATATCGTCAGCGATGGCATCGTAAGACAGCAGCTCTATGCCCGACTGCTTTAAGGCCTGCAAAGCGTCATCTTCAATGCGGCTGCTATTGATATACAGCTTTACTTCGGTATCTGTCAGCAGAATATAGGAGAGGAATACCGGGTTGCATTCAATATCGCTGGCGCGTAGGTTCAGCAGCCAGGCAATATCGTCCAGCATGGTAATCAGCAGGTGGCTGGCACCTTTTTTAGTCATCTCCAATCGGACTTCAGCCAGCTTCTCTTCTCTGGTTTTGCCAGCAATGCTGTCGTCATGGAGAAATACCGGTGTCGCGGGCATGGCTGGACGACCTTTCCAGATGTTTTCCAGAAGATCCTTTTCAACGTCGATGGTGATGTTTTTGTCAGCGAAGGCTGCCAGTAACTTCTCAGTCTGGTGATGGCTCATGACCTTACCATCAAAGCCGACTACACTGCCTTCGGGCAAAGTATCGACCAGCCACTCGTGAATGGCCGGAACCTCTGGCATACCGCCACGCATCAGTTCAATGCCAGAGTTCTCCAGCTCCTGCCCCGCCTGCAGGAAATAACGGCCATCGGTCCAGAGCGCGGCCTGATCTTTCAATACGACCACAGTGCCCGCTGAACCGGTAAAACCGGACAGCCAAGCCCTGCCCCCCCAGTGTTCTGCCGTGTATTCACTTTCGTGAGGGTCAGAGCTGGGAATAATCCAGGCATCGATATCGCTGGCACTCATGGCGGACCTCAGGGCCGTGAGCTTCTCTTGTGTACTGCTCATGATCTACTCCGAATGACTTTAGTTTGAAATTATTTCCGGAACTATAACCCTTAAGTTGTTGGAAATACCATTGGCAGAGCCTGCCTTCCGGAAATTAAAAAGGAACCGATAACGTCATGAGTCGTTTCCGGTTTTAATGCCCTGGATATTGTACGCACTTGTTTGAAAACAGGTCGTAAAGTAGACTCTAATGTCGGCAAAAATATATCACGTCGATAGACTGGCGGCTCGATGACTCAAGCAGCCATAGCGAAAGAAAACCGTTTTTCTAAATAACGAGAGGTGAAGTAGTGGCTCGAGTAACCGTAGAAGACTGCCTGGATAACGTTGATAACCGTTTTGAACTGGTTATGGTTGCCTCCAAGCGCGCCCGTCAGCTGTCCATTGGCGGTAAAGAACCAAAGCTGGACTGGGAAAATGACAAACCAACCGTAATGGCTCTGCGCGAAATTGCCGACGGCCTGGTATCTGCAAGCTCTGTTGAAGAGCGCATTGTTGATGAAGACGATGCCGCTATGTTTCTGGCTGGTGTAGAAAGCTAACAGCCAGGAAAGCCTCTGATGTCCGGAATGCTGCACAGGAGGAGCGGGCTTTGCTGACTATCGATGAGTTTGCCGGCCGCTTGAAGTCCTACCTGACCCCCGAACAGGTTAATCTTGTTCGCAGGGCTTACTATTACGCCGAACAGGCCCATGACGGGCAGATACGACGCAGTGGTGAGCCTTATATCACCCATCCTCTGGAAGTGGCAGCTATCCTGGCCGACATGCACATGGACCATCACAGTTTGATGGCCGCCATGCTGCACGATGTCATAGAGGACACCGGTATTGAAAAAGGTGCTATTGTCGAACAGTTTGGTGAGGTCGTCGCTGAACTGGTTGACGGGGTCAGCAAGCTGACCCATATGCACTTCGAGAATAAAACTCTGGCTCAGGCTGAGAATTTCCAGAAAATGGCGCTGGCCATGGCCAGGGATATCCGGGTTATTCTCGTTAAGCTTTCAGACCGTTTGCACAACATGCGAACGCTCGGGGTTCTGCGGCCGGACAAACGTCGCAGAATTGCCCGTGAAACCCTCGAAATCTACGTTCCCATCGCCAATCGTCTTGGCATGCATAGCCTGCGGGTAGAGCTGGAAGACCTTGGTTTTGAAGCCATGCACCCCATGCGTTCACGCATGATTCGGCAGGCTGTTAAACAGGCACGCGGCAATCGCCGGGACCTGGTGGGTAAAGTACAGAAAGCCATTGCTGCCCGACTGGAAGAAGAAGGTCTTAAAGGCAGAGTGGTGGGACGCGAGAAACACCTCTACAGCATTTATAAAAAAATGCGCAGCCAGAGCAAGTCCTTCGCTGAAATCATGGACATGTTCGCCTTTCGCATCATTGTCGACAGTGTCGACAGCTGTTACCGCGCCTTTGGTATCGTTCATAACCTCTACAAACCCATTCCCGGTCGCTTCAAAGACTATATCGCCATCCCCAAAGCCAACGGCTATCAATCCCTGCACACCACTTTGTTTGGTATGCATGGCGTACCGGTGGAAATCCAGATTCGCACGCAGGAAATGGAAGATATGGCCAACAACGGCATTGCCGCACACTGGCTGTATAAATCCGGTGATGAAGCCTTGTCGGGCAGTCATGCTCGTACACGACAGTGGCTGAAAGGTGTGCTGGAACTTCAGAAGAATGCCGGTGATTCTCTGGAGTTTATCGAGAACGTTAAAATCGACCTATTTCCCGATGAAGTCTATGTTTTCACCCCCGGTGGTGCGATTCTCGAATTACCAAAGGGGGCAACGGCGGTGGATTTTGCCTATGCGGTTCATACCGATGTGGGTAACACCTGTGTTGCCTGCCGTATTGATAAACGACTTGCGTCGCTCAGCCAGCCGCTGCAAAGCGGACAGACGATAGAAATCGTAACGGCAGAAGCTGCCAGTCCCAATGTTGCCTGGCTGAACTTTGTTCTGACCGGCAAAGCCCGTTCCAACATCCGTCACTTCCTCAAACATCAGCGTCGTAATGAGTCCATTGCGCTGGGTCATCGACTGTTGAACAAGGCTCTGGTGAGTTTTGATACCCGTGTGGATCAACTGGATCGGAACATTCTTAGTCAGCAGTTGCAAAGCTTTAATCTGGATTCTCTGGACGAGCTGCTTGAAGACATCGGTCTTGGTAACCGCATGGCTTACATTGTTGCCCGTATGCTGGTGGAGCCTCAGGAAGCCGATGATGAAGAGAAATCTTCACTGGGTGTGGATGTTGAGCAATCCCTGACCATTCGTGGCACTGAAGGTATGGTCATCAGCTTTGCCAAGTGTTGTCACCCTATTCCGGGGGACCCGGTGGTCGGGCATGTCAGCTCCGGTCGGGGCATTGTGATTCACACCGACAGCTGCAAAAACATTGCAGAGATTCGTTATAACCCTGAAAAGGTTCTGGAAGTCGACTGGGACAAACATGTTTCCGGTGAATTCACGGTAGACCTGCAAGTTGAGCTGGAACATCACCGTGGCATGATCGCCTCTCTCGCCACCAGTATTACAGCGGTCGAAGGCAATATTGAAAAGATCAGCATGGAAGAACGCGATGTCAGCTTCTGTATAGTGCAATTGCTGGTAAATGTTAAAGACCGGATTCACCTGGCCCGAATTATTAAACGACTGCGTGTGATTAAAGGCGTACACTCCATTACCCGGCGCAGGGAGTCGTAGTTACTGCGTCGTTAACGCAGTAACTTTGCTATCTCTGGTTTCAGTATTATACTCAACCTTCATATTAACTGGAGAAGATTAATGGAAAAATCTTATGCCTTATCAATTACTGAGAATGAAATAGACAAAAAGTATGATGAAATAAGAGAACATATTTTAAACGACAAGGAGCTTTCTGATGTATTGTCAATAAAAACAAAGAAAGACTTACTGAAAGTTATAGAAGCTTTTTGTGGTGTCTCTTCACTTAAAAATGAAGATGCTTTTTTTAAGTCAGAAAAGCATAAGCTGGCATTTATGATAATAAATCATCAAGGCACTTTTTTTGATAAAGAACTTGGTATAAAAAAGAAACATTATTTAGATAAAAAAATGGCTAATGAATGGAAGAAAAAATATCAATCAATATTTCATCCTGACAAAAACATTGATGATAACCTATTAGACTATGAGATGATTATGCAAAAAATAAACAAGATTTATAGTCGAATGCTAGGTAAGGCATGACAAGCAAATTACCATCTGTAATTTATCATCAATTAGACGACTTAATTGAAAGGCCTGAAATTAATCATATTGCCAATGCTGCTACCAGCGTTCTTGATAAAGGTCACGTGACTTCTATAGTGAATGCTTTTTTTTGTTAACACTAAAATTTGTGTTAATGGAGTTCCGTATATTAAAGTTAAGGGATTATCAGGCATCCTGAGAACAGGCAACTCAGGTGCTGAAAGGCCTTTAATATATCAAGGAATGGCAAACATTCTCTCGCCAGCTGAAATTATTGGGATTGATGGTGAAGAACATATTTCCGGACCATCGCTCAGGGCCATTTTGGACACAAGAATTGCGTTCGAAGATGGTAGAACAAAACAATACTTAAGAGTTTCCATGCAAGCTTATGAAAGAATAATTACGCTTTCACAAGTCAGCGATTTGAAAGAATTATTTTTAGATGACATTAGGAATAATCGCCCACTACTTAAGAATCAACGTATAGCCGAGTATAATATTACTCACTGTGAGTTTTCCATGAAAATATTCAACAATAACAGCGAAGTTGAATTCGCTCATATCGAAAGTGTAATAACTCAGCCATTATTGGCTCTTGATATTGATAATGGTGTAATTATCTTAAAGTCTATTCATCGTGAATTAACAAGCCAAAGAATTCATGGCTATGAAGAGCTGTATAATTTCTGTATTAAAAATAAATATTCAACAAGCTGGGCAAAGTAAAACCTGATTGAGCAGATAGTTTCTTGCACAATAAATCACCCTTCATTTCTGCTACTTCCTTCGTGCTTCATAATAAACTGCAAATCCGCTTGCAATATACGGAGTCTTCCTTACTATCAGTCTTTTGGGAAGGTGTAAGAGATGAGTAACCGACAGACCATTAACACCAGGGGAGCACCACAGGCGATTGGCACATACTCCCAGGCGGTAAAAGCAGGAACCACCGTTTATATTTCTGGACAGATTCCACTGGTACCCGAAACCATGGAAGTTCAGGACGGCGATTTTAAAGACCTGACCCGTCGTTGCTTTACCAACCTTAAAGCGATTGCCGAAGCCGCTGGTGGCACTTTAGAAGATGCCGCCAAGGTGAATGTCTTCCTGACTGACCTGAGCAACTTTGCTGCTGTGAATGAAGTGATGGCTGAGTTCTTTGAGCAGCCTTACCCGGCACGTGCTGCCATTGGCGTGAAAGAATTGCCAAAAGGCGTACCGGTTGAGGTCGACGCTGTTCTGGAGCTTAAGTAGTTCGGCTCCTGGCAAAGATTTAATAACGGCAAGGTAGTTGATTGGTCAGTTCTTAATTTTTGATGCTCCCAGTGAAAATATTGCCGGTAGGTGAATAAAGTCCGGCAGAAGGGGCGGCTGGTAGTAAAGTGCCTGAACCCTGTCCATGGACAGGGTTTTCTTGTCCAGCTGTGCGCATAACCAGTCTGGTTTCATGAAAGATAAATTCAATTTCTGACACAATAGTATTTTCTGGGAATCTGCTATGGACGTGTAGGTTAACTCTTTCAATTCCCAGCTCATCTGACCGACCTGGATCAACCCTCATTGTAATCACTCTTGCAGCCGAATTATCAGGTGCTGCCTGGACTCTGGTACGCACAGGGATCGAATCATTAAGGAGTCCTGGTATAACGATGTTATCCTGAAACTCATCGTAACTGTCCAGTATGCTTTCCAGCCACCTTCTTGTAATAATGTCGGATCCTGAAAGGGAGATAACCGATACATTGTTTTCCAGAACGCTTAGCTCGTTATGATCATCCCTGAATTCCTCTAAAGATAAGTGACGAACATCGTCACGAGAAGATAACTGAGATCGAGGCGGTGTTGTGTGTGAACGCCTTAAATTACGCCGAAATCTGTTCCTGATCCGTTCAAACAAGTTTCCGGTAAGCCAGTTGAAAATATCCCAATTGGTTAGAAATGGAGTTCTGGGTGGGTCTTTGTACAGATACCTGAGCCTGTGAATTCCTTCATAGTTATTACTGAATCGCTCAAACAGCGATCCTGTGAGGCTAACGTGATTCACAGGCTCTGTTACTGTAATGTTTCTTACTGAGTCCGACTCGATTACCGTATATTGACGACGGGGTTCACCTGAAGCGATAGCGGTCTCCTCGTCAGGTCGTATACCACTATTTCTGGTAGTAATACTTTCTCTTATTGTTCCTGTTAGAACACTATCAGCGTTTCTATCTGTAAAAAGATCCCACTTGAAAAGGGCAGACGTAGAAAATTCAAGATTTATCCCATAAACGACCAGTGACCGGGTTAGTGCCAGGCTGAGTACCCATAAAACAAAACTCCTTTTCAACACATACGGCATGTCTATCATCACTCCAGGCAATATTAATAAAAAATACCCTACGGAAAGATAGCACGATCCTTTTTAGTTAACTCTTTTGCGGAGCTCCTTCCGAAGCTCTACCCGTTCACCCACGGCAGGTCACGATAAGTATCCGGGTGCTCCAGCCGTTTTTTATTGTTGGCCGCCAGTATTTCTAATGTTTCTTTTGTGGGCGGCGGAATGCCTGCCATGCTTGCCAGCCGGTTTATATGTTCCATGCTGTTGGCTTTGCGAATCGAAAAATCCACCCGTCCTGTCTGACGAAGCTCCGACTGCTCTGCCGCAAATTGCCGTTGCTGAGCATTAGGCAGTTGTATTTTGCCTTTCAGGTAGCCCGCAATGGCTTCAGCCTGGTAGCGATACAGAATAAAGGGAGCGGCGCACTGTATCATGCTCGTTGCTGTCAGCTCAGGATACTTCGGATGAAACAGGTTCAGGTAAAGCGGGGCTATAGTATTTTGGTCACCGGACAATCCGGTATCCGGCAGAGCATGCCTGAAAGCAGGGTCAGGCTGAAAACCGGTACACAGGATCAGAACATCAATATTCTCCAGTTTCTCACCGTCTTCCAGCATCACAGTTCGGTCATTACAGGCAACAACGTCGCGGTGTCGGGTCAGGTTATTATGCGCTCCGTACCGTCCCGTGACTGGCCTGTGCAGTTGTCGGCTTCCCGGATGAGCACAAAGGTAAACTCTACTGGCACAGTGGCTGATCTCTCTGCTCAGATCCTCTCCGGAAGGCCCTGAGCCCATCAGGGCAACACGCTTATGCCGGTAGGCTTCAGGGCCCCGGTAACTGAAACTGTGCTCAAGCCGGCCGGTAAAAGGAAGTAATGGTTCAAGGTCTGGCAGTTTTGGGAAAGAGTAGTGGCTGTTGCAGAAGACAACGGCATCAAATTCACCAGCGCCCTGGCTGGTCTGAATCTGCCAGCGACGCTTTCCGGGTGACGTTGTGGAAGAGGCGTCAAGCGCAAGAAAGCGATGGTTAAACCGAATGTGTCGCAGCAGCTTCTGGTGCTCTGCAAAGCGATGCAGGTGTGACAATACATCATCATGACGGGCATAGAGTGGATAATCATCAGGAAAAGGGAAGTCTGGCAGCGGCATGACCTGCTTTGGTAAATTACAACGCAACGAGGGGTAGGTTGGGGAGTATATTCCGAAAACCCCGTCACGAATATCAACCAGTGTGGACAAGGGCTGGATTGCCCAGGAGCCACCCAGGCAGTCACGCTGCTCAAAGAGCGTAACAGTGAAATCAGTCTTTTTCAGTACGCTGCCGGTAATTAATCCTGCTGGTCCTGCCCCGATGATGGCGACTTCTTTGTTAGCGGACATTCTTGCTCTCTGCCTGATCTCACTGGAGAAAGAATAGACCGCTATCAGGCAGAATTGTTCAGATAGCCAACCTTGTAATCCGGGTATTTAAAACGATAGCCCGTATCGAGAACTTTGCGATTGCTGCAACGTTTACTGGATCTTTGGGGAGCGGGGTGATCATCGCTCAGTTCTACGCCGTACTGACCGGCAATCCAGTGCAGAACATCGTGCATGGGAGCAGGCTGGCTATCAACACCAAGGTAAACAGGATCAGGCGTTTGCCCGGTGATGCTCATTTGCAGTAGATGTTTCAGAATACCGGCGCAATCATCCCTGTGAATTCGATTACCGTAAACGACTGGCTCTTTGGCGCATCCTTTTTTTTCCAGCACCCGTTTAATCAGCCGGTTTCTGCCAGGACCATAAATGCCACCAAAGCGAACGGAAGTTGCAGACAGGTCACTGGCAAACAGTAGCTTTTCGGCTTCTAGCAGTGTTTGGCCAGGAAAGGTTTGTGGATTGCAGTCAGAGTCTTCATCGACCCATTCGCCGAGGCTCTGATGGTAGACGCTGGTGCTGGAGGTGAAGAACAGGTGTTTGGGCTGAATGCTCTTCTTCTTTAAATGATTCATCACATTCATAAGACCAGTGACGTAAGCCTGTTGGTAAAGTTCTGGTGAATATCCGTCGGCAGCGGTGGTATAAAAAACGTAATCGATGGTTTCAGGCCATGCGCCGAGTTTCTCCGGGTTTGAAAGGTCACCGCGAATAGCGTGAACACCTTCGGGCAGCTGGTCAATGGAGCGACGCAAGCCCCAGACCTGAAACTCACTGGCGAGCAGCAGCTGTCTGGCTAGCTCGCACCCTACGTCGCCACAGCCTGCGATAAGAATGTTCTGTGTGTCCATTTTTGTTCTCAGTAAATGACTGAAAGGGTTGCCTGTCAGTCAACTACATTTGATCAGTAGAAACAATGGTTTCACGCGACCAGGTGCTCATACATAGCTAGTACCAGAGGTCTTGTTTTCAAAAAATGATATCAGCTCATCAACCTTAGCTGCATAAAGGAATGGCTCAGAGCTGATAAGACTTTTTATCAGCTCGAAAATATTAAAAGCGAACCCTGAAGCGCCTAGAGAAGAAGATACTTCCTCTGGTTTTAAACCGAAGAGGGTCTGTATTGCTTTTAAATCATCACTAGACAGTCCCTTATGGCTTAGAGTATCTAGCTTTTTGATTGCCTTTCTGGAGACTGCCTGTGCCAGTTTGGGGACTTCTTGTTCCAGTTCCGCCACCGGTTTGAAACCATTATCATCAAAAAGTCGAAAATCCCTGAATTGTTCAGGGTTGTCCAGCATGTACGAAATCAGTAGCGTGGCCTTTCCGTCTTTGTCATAGGCTGCCAGTCGATTAATGAATTTAGCGAAATCGTTATAGCTATCCAGGCTTTTAGATTTATATTCTGTATTTTCCCCTGCAAATGTTGCAAGCATAACGGATGCCCCGACTTTCTTTTCTTCTAACAGTACTTGGGTTTTCTTCTGCTCAAGGTACTGAGCAGCCGTTTCATGACCCTTGGTGGGTTTTTGGTCTTTATAGAAGCCATAATGCTCACACAGGCTGCTGAACTCGCAACCTGACCCTCTCAGCTTCTTAAGATGTTTTGAAGATTCAAGCTTAATTTTTAGCAGTTTGCTGAGAAGCTGTTCTTGGGTTAACTCTTGTCTGGAAAAAGAATGCTTTGCGGCTTTGGCTTTTCCAGCAAGCCTGACCATTTCATTGTTCATATGATTCAGGATTCCGTATAACTTCATATACTGTTCAAACTTTTCTCCCTGCAATGTCACCGATGAGAATGAATTGATGGCAGTATTGTGCATAGAGTCAGAGCTGGCTTTGGCCAACTCAGTCGCTTTTTCCTGCCATCGCTTTTTATAGGCAGCTTCTGCCTGCTCCATGGCGCGCCTGGTGCTTGCGTCCCTGGCTGAAAGACTGGATTTACTTTCTTTAAAAAAGTCAGATGTTGGAGCAAGGGTATTGAGTTTGCTCAATTGGGCAGTCGTTTGCTTTACTGGGCAGGGAGTTGACATTGAGCTGGCAGCAGGGAGGTTTTCCCACTGTTCCTGATCGTCTGCCAGACTCTTTTTATAAGATTTGATCGCTGTTTTTTCATTGATCAGATGTTCTAATTCAGGGGCTGCCATGTTCGTTGCGTAGAGCTGGCTTCCCACAGTTGTAATATCGAGTTTTACTGGAGCATTGTGTTGTTGAGAGGTTTGACGCCTCATCACCGGAGGTGACAAATCGAAACTTGTCGTTGGCCGGACTCTGTTACGATTCAGGGCTTCGGCACTTTGAGCGCGCTTTATTTTGGGCTCATCAGGCAGGTGTTTAGGCTTGATGTTATCAAGATTGATATCAATCGATAGCCCTGTCGGCACAAACACCCCGTTTTCCCGCTTAAAATGAGACTTAGCATAAAGGGTTGTTTTACCACCGTAACTCTTCATTTCAGCCGGTTTTGTGTAAGTTGTATATTCAGCTTTATTTTCTACAATGAACTCATCGCGATTAATGGCTGTAACATCAATAGAGTAAGTTTGTGATGACGGTGTAACACCAAACTCATTTGTAACGAATACATAGACAGGGTTTAAGACATCCTGCCTTAATACATCTTTAAGTATTGGATCAGATCCGGGGATTGATAATTGCAGTTTTGCCCTGAGTTCTTCTTCTTTCGCCTCAACGGATTTTTTATCATCAGTGCCTTTTTTTCCTACCGTTTTCTGAACGCTCTGGCGGTTTGAGTTCACCGAGTGTATCGGGAGGAGGTAACAATCGCCGCTATCTTTTTCCTGTATCTCAATCTGCAGAGTAATATTGCTTCTGCCAAGGTCTCCCGCCCATTTGCTGTGATGACCTTTTTTGGCAATACCTTTTAGTTGATCTGAAATTTCATCCAGTATGACACTATTGGCAAGTTTTGACTGTTGTTCCTGGGTTAGTGCCTGTGTTTGCTTATTTATGGTGAGATCAAACTGTACAGGAGTGGCAAATGTTTTATGGACAGGATTAAAAGCGTGGCAGGCTTCTGAGCCTGCTTTTCTGGCTTCTGGCTGTTTTTTAGCAAGGTGTTGCTTTAACAGGTTTAGCTGTTCCTGTCGTGATAGTCTCTCTAAACTTTTTTGCCCCGGTTCGGCATAATCAGCAGATGCACTGACTCTGCATTTTTTAAGTGCCTTTATGGTGTCTGGATGGTTTGAAGCGTTTGCCCATTTGAGCAGCTCTTTTGTTCGGTAGCGGTGTGAGCTATCCCTTTGGGCGTTCGCATGCCCGGATCTCCGCTGTGCAATATCTTTGCCGTAGGTGGCAGCTTGTTCTGAGGCACTGGTTTGAACATAGCGTGTAGTGCTTTCTGCCTGTGCCACTCCACTGTCTTGTGGGCCATCAGGGTTTTCTGGCGGATTTTGGACAGTGTATCCAGAAGCGGAGGGTGTATGTGGGCTAGTCGGATCAAGCATTGTTTAAAACTCCTTTTACATTTATCCATGCTTAAGACGCTCTTTTGACCATTGGGCGTCTGTTCGGTTCCCCAACATATAAAATGCAGGCTTCTGGACACCGCAAAAGCTGACACAGCAAAGGAATTAGTTAATAATACTGATTAAATTTACAGTGCTCTTATCACCAATCGTCGGCTTACTTTTATTATGACTCTGACTGAACTGCGCTATATTGTTACCCTTGCCCGGGAACAGCACTTTGGGCGCGCTGCTGCTGAATGCTTCGTCAGCCAGCCTACCCTCAGTGCCGGGGTGAAAAAACTGGAAAAAGAACTGGGCATTGAGCTTTTTGAGCGCACTCGTAGCGCTGTGCGTGTCAGTGATATGGGACAACGCATTATTCAGCAGGCAAGAAAAGTACTTGAAGAAGCTGATGCTGTGAAAGAGCTGGCAAAAGAAGGTAAAGATCAGTTGAGTACGCCGTTGCGGGTAGGAGCCATTTACACCATTGGCCCTTACCTGTTCCCGCACCTGGTACCCAAACTGGCAGAGCTGGCATCCGGTATGCCACTTTATATAGAAGAAAACTTTACCGCCGTTTTGCGTCGAAAGTTAAGACAGGGCGAACTGGATGCCATCCTTATTGCTCTGCCCTTTACCGAGCCGGACGTTTTAACATTACCCATCTATGATGAAGCCTTCAGGGTATTGATGCCGGGCCACCATCCGTGGGCTGAGCGTGATGCGATTAATAAAGAAGAACTGTCCAGAGATGAAGTATTGCTGCTGGGTGAAGGTCATTGTTTCCGCGACCAGATTCTGGAAGCCTGCCCGGTTCTTAGTGTGGATGAAGGGCATGACGGTTCCGGGGTTGAGGCTACTTCGCTGGAAACTATCCGTCATATGGTTGCGTCAGGCATGGGCATCAGCATTCTGCCAGAGTCGGCTCTGGGCAATAACTATTACGCACCAAATGTGTTGACCTCTAAGCCATTTAGTACTCCAAGGCCGGAAAGAACAGTCGCCCTGGCATGGCGAGCCAGCTTCCCAAGGCCCAAAGCCATTGATGTTCTGGCTGGGGCGCTTAAGCAATGTACTGATATCAACAGGATTAAAGATTGATGAGTAAGCCTCTGCATGAGATTCCGGTAACGGCACTCAAGGGTGTAGGGGCTGCTTTGGCGGAGAAACTGGCTAAAATTCATATCCGCAATTTACAGGATTTGCTGTTTCACCTGCCATTACGCTACCAGGACCGTACCCGCATAACACCCATTGGTGCGCTGCAGCCAGATGGAGACTTCGTTGTGCAGGGCAAAGTGCTTGGCGCTGAAGTGGTGATGGGGCGCAGGCGAAGTCTGTTGTGCCGGGTCGGCGATGGCACGGGCAGTGTGGGCTTACGTTTTTATCATTTCTCTGCAGCTCAGAAAAATAACCTGAAAGCCGGGGTTGAAGTTCGTTGCTTTGGTGAGCCCCGGCGGGGGGCATCAGGCCTGGAGTTTTACCATCCGGAGTACCGGGTGATAAAGCCGGACAACGAGCTTGAGGTTGAGGAAACGCTGACACCGGTGTATCCCGCCACAGAAGGCTTAACTCAACAGCGTATACGCAGCCTGTGTGATCTCGCACTGGATAAACTGAACACCCCTTCTTCTGCCCTGCAGGACTGGTTACCAGAATCCGTACAACAACAGTTTCGGCTGGGTCCGCTGGTGGACGCTGTCCGGCTGCTGCACAGCCCTCCCCCCGACAATTCAGTGGCTTTGCTTGGCGAGGGGCGTCATCCAGCCCAGCGACGTCTTGCCTTTGAAGAACTGCTGGCACATAACCTTAGTATGCAGAAGCTGCGCATGTTGGTGCGTACTGTTCACAGCTATCCAATGCCGCCTAAGCAGGAGCTGACACGCGCTTTCCGTGAACAGTTGTCGTTTAATTTGACAGGCGCGCAGGAACGGGTAGTGGCCGAAATCAGTCAGGATATGATGCAGGCCGAGCCTATGCTCCGTCTGGTTCAGGGGGATGTCGGTTCCGGCAAAACCGTAGTGGCTGCGCTGGCGGCTCTGCAGGTAGTGGAAAATGGCTATCAGGCGACGATTATGGCGCCCACTGAAATTCTGGCAGAACAGCATGAACGCAATTTTAAAAACTGGTTGAAACCTCTGGGCGTATCCGTGGCTTATTTATCCGGTAAAACGACGGGTAAAAAGCGTGAAAAGGTGCTGGAGGAAATTGCCAGTGGTGAGGCGTCGGTTGTCGTCGGTACTCATGCTCTGTTTCAGGGAGATGTCGATTTTCACCGCCTGGGGCTGGCCATTATCGATGAACAACACCGCTTTGGTGTCCATCAGCGCATGGCGCTGCGGGATAAAGGCGAAAAGAATGGTGGACAACCTCATCAACTGATTATGACCGCCACACCCATTCCCAGAACGCTGGCGATGAGTGCTTATGCAGACCTTGACTGTTCGGTGATTGATGAACTGCCTCCGGGGCGCACACCGGTTAACACCGTTGTTATTGGTGACGACCGGCGTGAACAGGTCATGCACAGACTTCGTGCGGCTTGTCTGGACGGGCGGCAGGCGTATTGGGTTTGTACGTTGATTGATGAATCGGAAACCTTGCAGTGTCAGGCTGCTGAGGTGACGGCGGAACAGTTACGGGAAACCTTACCGGAGTTGTCTATCGGCCTGGTTCATGGTCGTATGAAAGCCAGTGAAAAACAGGAAGTAATGGATGCTTTTAAATCCGGTCATTTGCACCTGTTGGTGGCAACAACCGTCATAGAGGTCGGTGTGGATGTTCCCAACGCCAGCCTGATGATTATTGAAAACCCTGAACGGCTGGGGCTGGCGCAACTTCATCAGCTTCGGGGGCGTGTTGGTCGAGGTAATATAGCCAGTCATTGTCTGCTAATGTATCACGCACCGTTATCTCAGCAGAGTCGGGAACGGCTACAGGTTATGCGCGACTCCAGCGACGGCTTCATTATTGCGGAAAAAGATTTGGAGCTACGGGGGCCGGGCGAAGTGCTGGGAACCCGGCAGACCGGGTTGGCGCAATTGCGGGTTGCTGAGTTGGAACGGGACAGCGATTTGCTGGAAGATGTTCGCTCGGCAGCGCAAACCCTGTTGCAGGATGCACCGGAAAATGCTGAACCCTTAATTCTTCGCTGGCTGGGGCATGCTGAACAATACGCGAATGTTTAACTGTTAAACAACAGTGATTGATTGAGTGAAACAGTCTTGCCTATAGCGCAAAAATATCGTTCTATATTGACAAAACAATAACAGCATGGAGAACGATGATGGACTTGCTGAAATATGAGATGCCACTGTTGAATGGTGAATCCTGCTCCCTGAGTGACTACCGGGGGAAAGTGGTTCTTATCGTTAATACTGCCAGCCAGTGCGGTTTTACACCCCAGTACAAAGGGTTGGAAAGCCTGTATGAAAAGTACGGTGAGAAGGGGCTGGTGGTTCTGGGCTTTCCATGTGATCAGTTTGGTCATCAGGAGCCTGGCAGCAGTGATGAGATTGGAGCTTTCTGCGAAAAAAATTACGGTGTAACCTTCCCTGTTTTTGAGAAAATTGACGTTAATGGGGACACTGCCGCCCCACTGTACCAGGATTTGAAGTCGGCAGCTCCCGGAGTATTGGGAACGAAGAAAATTAAATGGAATTTTACCAAGTTTCTCCTGAACCGCAGGGGGGAAGTGATTGCCCGTTATGCACCAACGACAAAACCTGAAAATCTGGAGAGCGCTATTCTCGCAGAACTTGAATCATAAGAGATCGGCTTCCAGGTCGATAAGACGACAATGTAATCAGGACTGAATGGTGGAAACATGACTGAACAGGCTCCGGAGCTTCCCGAATCTATTGAATACGCAGGTTTCTGGGCTCGCTGTGGAGCCACGTTGATTGATACTTTTGTATTATTACTCGTTACTTTCCCGTTGACGTTTGTGATCTATGGCAACGCGATCTGGCACAAAGAAGCACTGGTGCTTGGCAGTTGGGATCTATTGATCAACTGGCTGTTTCCTGTCGTGTTTGTCATTCTGTTCTGGCGTTACAGAGGAGCTACGCCTGGAAAAATGGCAACGTCGGTGCAAGTTGTTGATGCCAAAACAGGGCAGGTTCCGGGGTTTCGTCAGTCAGCCATTCGGTATGTTGGTTACGTTCTGTCGATCATTCCCCTGATGCTCGGATTTTTCTGGATTGCGATCGATAAGAGAAAGCAGGGCTGGCACGATAAGCTGGCAGGCACTGTTGTTATTAAATTAAAGAAAAGTGAGCATTGAAATTAATCAGCAGAGGGGATAATGCGCAGCCCCCCTCACTGCGTGTTTCAACTGGTTGCTGGTTCATGCAGGCAGTCTTGAATCAGTGATCCCATTGCTTTCATTATCAGCTCTTTGCTTTGTTTTGCCAGCGTTGGATTTTCCCGGTTATTGTTGATGTGCTCAAAATAAGTTGTCCCCATTCTGAACACAATACGTGATAGGTTGACCAGTTCGTCAATACTCCATTTTGAACCATAGTATTTCAGTATTGAAGAAAAGCGTTTTGATATGCGCTCGTCAAATGAATCATGCAGCTCTGACAGTTGCGGCATGGCAATCATTGCTCTATTGAGTTCAAACTCAAGCTTATGATTAGCCGGGTTGGCGTATTCCTGCTCACCAATTAATTCGAGCAGTTCCCAGATGCCAAGTTTATGGGATTCAAAGTTTTCGTAATCGTCAAACCTCTGCATCACGTCGTTTATCATACTTTCGCACAACGCGTAGATAACAGCCTCTTTGTTGGGGTAGTACTGGTAGAGTGATGCGACTGGAATTTTGGCTTTTTCTGCTATTCCTACTGCTGTCAGTGACTCATAACCTTTCTCTACCAGTAAGGATGCAGTCACCTCTAAAATCGACTCAACACGTTTTTTTGATCGGCTCTGTACTGGTGTTTTTCTGGGTTTTACGGTTGTTTTTGACATGTACTCTATCCCCGCAGATTGATGTTCAGAGGTCATAACATCTGGTTAGTAAAACTGACGCTGTTGTCACTGGTCATGCGTGCAACCTATTGATTTAACAGGGCATCAGGTTAGCATAGTATGTGAATGTTGGCAGAGTTGTTAGCACTTTGTTGGTGCTGGTGGGTGTGCTGGTGGGTGTGCTGGTGGGTGTGCTGGTGTACTGTAGAAACTTGCGGTTTTGTCCGGTGCTGGCGTACTGACCGGAAATAGGACAAAGTGGGTCACTTTTACACGGTCGAATACCAGTGTGAAAACCTAAAGCCCTTGCTATACGTGGGCTGTGGGGTTAGTGCCTTTTCACCTCCCTTATAGAAAGACGGAAAGGAAAGACATACTATAGATGTCTTAAGATAGAGCTAGAGATAGTAACCTACTAATGATGTATTACTAATGATGTATTACTAATGATGTATTACTAATGATGTATTACTAATGATGTATTACTAATGAGTATGTATTCTGAAGTAGTACCACCACTGCTGATGTATACCAGTACCAGACGTTAACGAGCTTGCATGAAACCAGAGCCAGCAAGGGTAACTATGGTTTCACGCTAGCAGGGACGTATTTTAACTACGTCGGTTTGACGTATTTAGGTACGACTTTTCTGATACGCAGCTATGACCGCTTTCGACTGGGCTTCAAACCGGCCAAAGTCGTCCAGCGGTGTTTCAGTATCTGCCGGTGCCTTGCCGGATAGTTGAGGTACTGTGAACAACTCAACCGCTGAAGTCTGTTCGTTCAGGTTCAATGGGTGCTGCAATTCTGAATCAATGTAGCTACCTTCGATCTGCAACAGCACCTGTTTAACCCGCTCTTTATCGCCGGGTTCAAGATTGAAAACCTTTTGGTTGATGATACTGGTTGTCCATTCTTCTTTGGCTATCTGAAGTCCGACTTCAGCAATACGCCCTCGGATAAACGCCGCCATTGGATGGTCATACACGTACTCGCCAGAGCCGTCCTTTTTAAGTCTTTGAGCTTGGCTAAAGTGGCTATGTACCCGGTTATCCGTACTTCTTTCAGTTTGACCAATGTAGGTATGACCGGTCGGTCTGTGAGTCAGACGGTACACGCTGGCCAGATACAGGCGTTCAAAGTCTGGGTCAGTGCAGTTGTCATATTCGACTTTGGTCATTCCCAATGGCTTAAGGTTGTCGGCTGGCTGGTAGTTGCTGGCGGTGCTGTGCTGTTTGGGGTTGTTCTTGGGGTTGTTCTTGGGGTTGTTCTTGGCGTTCATCTTCCGCATACACTCCACGCACTTGCCATTACTTTGATAGAAGTCCTGTTCGCTATCACAATGCTTGCAGAACTTTCTGAATGTTTGGGTACCTTCTTTGACCATAGGTTTTCTCCAATATTGGCTAAAAGTATTTGATACTGGTGGTGCTGGTGGTGTTAGGTTTTTCGCTAAATTCAGCGAATAATAAAAGTGTGCTGGTGGCTCAATTCTCGAACTGTCAAACCGACGTATCGACTTTTCAATGTGCTGGTGGTGCTGATTTAGGTTAACCCTTGCCGTTCGTCCAGCCTTCCCTTCACAAAGTCCCAACCGCCGACGGTATCGCCCATCATTATTTCAGCCTTCAAACGTTCAACCTTGCGGTTCTTGAAGATCAACAGGTGGTGTGCCATTTCTTTATTGGTGCTGCCGAAGATTACCTTCGCATGGTGCGGTCGATTCAAGAATGCCTGTTTTACCCAAAGCCGATCTGTCATTAACGGTGTGCCATATTCAAAGTACACCTCGTGTCCCCACGCCATGCACAGTTTCGTAACTATCTGTTGGGCGTATTCCTCAACGCCGACTGCATGGGCTATGCCGCCAATGAACCACCAGAGTTCACGGTACCCGTTCCGACAACGGTCAATGAAGTTACCCACGCTCGCCGTATTCTTGACCTTCTTATATACCGGCGCTTGGAACATATCCGACCATTTATTCCAGACATTGCCGTCACGATAGACCATAGCCGCCGTGTTGTTCGTCGCTTGCTGTTTCCAATATTCCAGCTCGTCTATCAGCGGCTGCTTGTGTTGGAGCTTGTCCCAACGGTGAACTATGCGAGACCGTAAACATTTAGTGTCATCTTGATGGATGCTGTACTTCATGTACGGATGACCGTATCTGTTTTTATGATTCATATGCTGCTGGCAATACGTCCCCACTTGCCTGTCATTCAGTACTCGTACTGGTCGTTTACATCCGGGGACTGCACAAGGTTTATTCCACCATGGACTATGGATGCTGTTGCTCTGATTAAACATACTTCTTAAATGTTTCTTTTAGATGATTCACGGGTAACGACAGAAATACACAGAAATAAATCCTGCCGGTTCTGCTGGTGGCGGAGTATCAAAGCATGGTCTTCTATGCAGGGGCAACCGTTGTCGTTCAATCCATTGATCTAAATCACTAGACAACTAATTGGTTATGTGCATTGGTTGTCTGATCTAATACAGTCAGGCATAAAAAGAACCATTGTCCAACTGAATAGTTATTACAGCAAATAGAATAACCTTGCACTTTGACTGATGACGAACGACCGACGAACGACCGACGACGAGCGACCGACGATTGTCTACAGCCCAGTAAAATCAAGGGGTTCAGTTTTTGGTTTGCTCGTCGTCGTCGTCACTTCCCTAAGAGACGAGACGAGACCGACGAATCTTGTTTATTTTGCATATTCATTCATATTGCAGATACAAAAAAGGGTAGCCACTACAGCTACCCTTCAGGTTCAATCAGAAGTCAGTCGTCAGTTCTGGCAGATTGGTATCATGGTATCCCCATCAATACGAACCAATCCTTTTTCAACCAGTGCCGTTATCCACTTCGAATAAGCATTGACGTTCAAACCGTGTGCCTTCAGGTCGTCACGGATAAGGGCGACAGTACATGACTCACCAATGGCAGTACGTGACCTGATAGCCTGCATGACTGCCTCGTGGTTGGCAGATAACTTCACTGGCTTTGTGTCCTGCTGAGGCTCTTTATCAGTCTGCAACAGCACAGCACTGGTGATCATGCGCCCTTTCTTGTCAATTACTCCGAGGTCAACGGTTGCAAATTCCATGTTCATCGGCTTAGGTTCCACGCCGTCTTTCATTTTCGTACATGACAAGGTAACTATGGAGTCATCGCTTTTCTTGATCTTGTATTCAGAATCTAATGCGCCGATCAGAACCGAACTGCCACGACCACGCTCTTGAGTACCATGTCCAGTGTGGTGAACTAACAGCACAGTACAACCGTACTTTTTCTTGATCAGATCAACGGCTTTTACAAAGGCGTTCATATCCCTTGTGCTGTTCTCGTCACCAGAGCCAAAGCAACGAGCAACAGTATCAATTACAACGAGGTTAGGTGCTACGCCGTCAAAGCAGTAGTCGATATTGTCAAACAATTCAAGCAAGCCATCAGGTTCACCGATCAGAATCGGGCTATCGGTCATTGCTAAACCGCCCTTGTCAGTTGGGTCAATATCCTGATTGTTCTTGATCTGCCACGCTTCCAGACGACGTTTAATACCGTTGTAACCCTCGCCTGCAATGTAGAATACAAACCCTTGTTCAACGTCATGCCCTTGCCATGGTGTGCCTGTAGCCACGCAGCAAGCAAGGTCGATGGTCATAAATGATTTACCGCTGGCTGGTGGTGCGAATACACAAGATACTGAATCTTTCTCAAACCAGTCCCAGACCAGCCAATCAGGGGCTTGTGGTTTACTCTCACTGCGAGCCATCATCGTTCCTTTAAATCGTTCTTTTAACCGTTGCTGCAACTGCTCTTCAGTAATGTGACCATCAGCCAACTGTTCAGCCGTGTCATCGTCCAGCGCTCGTTTACGTGGCGTACCGTCTGCCGTGTTGTGTTTCAGGTACAGTTTGCCAGTTGCTGCGAGGGACTTCGCATTGTCAGCCTCCAGTTCTGCCTGCATACCTGCAAGCTCTTCTGCTCCAAAGAACTCAACCACTTCTGGTGCTGGCTGGATAGGTGTATTGGTAGTGTTGTATACTGAATCAGTCATTAGTGACTTACTCCTATGGGTTGCTGGTGGCTGGCTGCGAGGTTCCTGTTCCAAAAGTTGCCTCGCAGTTTCACCACCTGATTAACTTGCCTTTCTACTTTGACACTATTTCAAACGATAAAAATATTAGTGCGTCCACTTACGCAGCTTGCTCTAATTCCCGCTTGACTCCGTACACCGTCGTACGTCCAACTTCCAACTCTTTCGCAATAGCGGTAACACCCTTGCCAGCTTCCAGCATAGCTTTAATCTGGTCTCGCTTGCTGGAAGGCTTGCGACCTTTATAGACACCTTTAGCCTTAGCTTTGGCAATGCCTTCTGCTTGACGTTCCCTGATCATGTCCCGTTCAAATTCTGCAACAGCACCCAGCATTGCCAGCATGAGTTTATTCATCTTGTCCGCAGCACCGGGTATGAATGAAAGATTCTCTTTGTGAAACTTGATACCGATGCCACGGTCATTCAGGTCAGTGACTAGCTTGCGTAGGTCGTCAAGGTTCCTCGCCAGACGGTCAATACTGAATACGTGAATGGTGTCCCCTTCCCTTACCCAGTTGAGTAATTCTTTCAATGCTGGACGGTCGGTGCTGCCTCCACTGCACTTATCTTCAAAGACTTTGAAACCGTCTTCCACTATCTCATATTGGCGGTCGGTGTTCTGGTCAACGGAAGAAACACGGATGTAAACTGCGTTGGTCATGGTTGTACTCCTGATGTACTAAAGTGTGCCGTTAGGCTCTAGGTGCTAACTATAATACATGTACTTTTTTAGAATACAACCCTAAAAGCACACTTTATTAAATGATTACTGTACTACCGCTAGAGTGTACCCTAAAAGCACAATAGGTAATGTAGTCGGCTGGTAGTCGGCTGGTAGTCGGCTGGTCTGGTCAATGGCTGGTGCTGATCAATGGCTGGTGGCTGGTGGACTAACACCACCACTACTATATGACCAATCGTTTCAGTAGTGGCAGTCGTCGTCAGTCGTCGCCAGAAAAAACAGAAGGGCATACCACCCCCCCCCTGACTACCATAGACAACCCGAAAGGCATACCCCCCTCCCCCGGCACTGGGGGGGAACCGCGGACTTAGTATTAAGAATAAACCCCCAACAAGTGCGAGCTAGAAATCAGCTTTCACCCTAGCGATTCCCACACATATATAAGGTACCCTATCTATATACGCCGGTATAAATACGGTCACACAAACAGCCTGAAACGCTCTGAGCTAATTCTGGACGATCTGAGGGCTTTTCTACTGAACCTATCCAACTGCATAGGCTCATGCCTTAAATCGCCTCCTAGGTGCCTCTATGGCCTCCGTTCGTCTAACGCTGGTATTAAATCAATTACTTTTCTCATACGCTGCACATCAAAACCCGTCCCATAGACTTTATGAGCTATCTGTTTCTGCGTATGACCGAGTACCGCCGCCAGTAGCCCGTCAGTGCAGGTGTCCACAGCACGCAGCCTGTTAGCCATACCATGACGAAACGAATAGACACTATGGTCGTCGTCAATGGTTTTCATATGGGCGTTCAGTGTTCTGGCGGTCGTCCGCAAGCGAGAACCAAACAGGTCAGTTATTGAATGGTGTAACGGTATCGTCCTTTCACCTGCTGCCGTCTTGGTCGTCCTGATCTGCAGACACTTGACTCCATCAACCTCAACCCAATCAGCACAGTTCAGTAGCTCACCAGTACGAACACCAGTGAAATAGTACAGTTTATAGAAGTGGTGGTACTGTTCAGGACTGGCGGCAAGTAACCGTTTCATGTTGTCCGGTGTCATCGCTGGTGCTGATTTGCTGGTGATCTTCTTGAATGCCCCCACTTGGGCAAACCTGTTCAGCTCCAGATACTTAGTATTCGATACGACCCATTGAATAACAGCCGCCAGTTGGTTAAACATGGTTGATGCGCTGCTGATGGCGTACGTTTCTAATAACGTTTCCTTAAACTGAACTACGTCAGACTTTTCAATATTAGTCACACAGGTAATGCCGCTACTTGCTTTGAACATTTGAACAACCTTTCTCGCTCGATAGGTGTTCCGCTTTATCTGGTGTGGTTCCCAGTTGCCAAGCTTTGCCTTATTGCTGCAACAGCGTTCAGTCAGGGTATCAATATCAGGTATCACTCTTGCAGGTACGGTATTAGCAGTATCGGTTCCAGTATTATTAGTATCGTTTCCAGTATCAAGCCTGCAAAGGGTTCTGACTTTATCGGCGTACTCTCTGGCGTTCTCTGCCTGCTGCCTATCTTCCAATGGCGTGTGTGCCTGTTCAGCTTCCGGTAATTCCTGCAAGCATGTCTCGATTGTTGCTTTGGTCAGACTGCAAGCTGTGTGGTATGCCTGCTCCAGTTCCGCCTTCAGATCGGCAAATATGTTTAACTCGGTACTCTTCACTTCTAAGATCAAATCCATCAATACAGCTATTAACTTGGCACTGTTGGCACAAGTGGTTCTCAAACTGATGGAGTGTATCCGATCTTTGAATCGTCTTTGATAGGAGTAATTGCCATTGCGTCGGCGTATATGTAGGCATTGTGACGGGCGTAACCCTTTGTTTTCGCTGGAGATACCGGAAACACTGATGGCATGTTGGTTAGTAAAACGAACACGCCTATACACATATAACCTTAGGTATATAAAAGTAGATGTATATCTGGACAAATAAAGCCGGTTTTCGAAAAAATCATTAAAAGACATAGAGTAAGCCTTGCCCAGTTAACTTGGTTATTTACTGAGGCAACTGGCTATCTTCATCTAAGGAATCTCAATTTCAACCCTGTGATCTATAAGCAGGTTGCTATCCCACTGAGTTTTACAGACTTCTACTGTACCTTTATATACCTTCTATCTATATATATAAGGCAGACGCTTATCTCCTGTAG